>JAGVHP010000027.1 GCA_020056515.1 Candidatus Shapirobacteria bacterium | reverse complement strand
GGGTATCCCCAAATAATCATCATATTTATATTTCACCTCCACAAATACCAACCAATCTTTATCGGTCATCACCAAATCAATTTCACCCAGTTTATTCTCATAATTTTCTTCCACCAACGCATATCCTTTTTTTACTAAATACTCCAATGCTACCCTTTCCCCCCGCCTTCCCTTATTGTAATTTTCGTATTTCATAGATCCGTTTTAATCCGAAACTGTAAGGCTTCAGCAATATGAGCATCAGTTATCACTTCTTTTTTATCCAGATCAGCAATGGTTCTGGCCACCTTGATTAACCGAAAATAGGTTCTGGCCGACAGAGAAAATTTATTTACCGCCTGTTTGAGAAGTAAATTAGCCGGGTCGGAAAACTGGGCATATTCTTTTAAATGTTTATTCTTCATATCCGAATTACTGTGAATATTTTTAAGTCCATTAAATCTTTCCTGCTGAATCTTTCTCGCCGCCATCACCCTTTCTCTAATTACTGCCGATTTTTCACCGACATATTTATCCTTATCAATCATTAATTTATTCACATCCACCGATGGTACTGCTAGATGTAAATCAATCCGGTCCATCACCGGCCCTGATAGTTTCCGCTGATAATTCATAATCTGATGCAAGCTGCATTTGCACTCTTTTTTCTCGTCTCCTAAATAACCACATGGACAGGGATTGCTGGCTGCAATCAGCATAAACTGGGCCGGAAATTGGACACTGCCTGATGCTCGAGACACTGTTACAAACCCGTCTTCCAACGGTTGTCGCAGTGACTCCAGCGCTCCTCTGGTAAATTCAGGAAATTCGTCCAAAAACAACACTCCCCGGTGAGCCATGGAAATTTCTCCGGGTCTGGGGTTACTGCTACCGCCAATTAGGCCGACGAGCGAAGTGCTGTGGTGGGGACTTCTAAAAGGCCGCTGGCGGATTAGTGATCCACCGGCCGGAATATTGCCGGTAATGGAATAAATTTTGGTCACCTCTAAACTCTCTGCTTCCGATAGTGGCGGTAATATTCCCGGTACTGCCCGGGACAGCATTGTTTTCCCGCTCCCTGGCGGCCCCACCATAAATAAATTATGTCCTCCGGCCGCGGCAATCTCTAAAGCCCTTTTAGCAAACTCCTGTCCCAATACTTCAGCAAAATCAAATTCCGGCCCGCAATACTCTATTTCACTTTCCCTAATTGTTTTTAAAGGTATTATTTCTTTTTGACCGTTTAGGTGCCGCACTACTTCAGTTATATTAGTCACCGGAAAAACCCTTATCCCCTCAATTACCGCCGCCTCGTTGGCACATTCCCGCGGGACAAAGATATTTTTAATACCGTTCTCTTTAGCTAGAATCGCCAGCAGAAACACTCCCCGGGTATGACGTAGAGAACCATCCAGTGACACCTCACCAAAAAAGTACGATTTTTCCTTAATTTTATTAACCGCTCCCGCTGATGACAATATCCCCAGCGCCAGCGGTAGATCAAAAAATGACCCGTCTTTAGGCAAATCTGCCGGTGCTAAATTAATGGTAATTTTGGCGTTGGGGAAATCAAAATCCGAATTAATAATTGCCGTCTTAACCCTTTCCTTGGCTTCTTCGCCCGACTTACTTTGTAGTCCGACAATGTTAAAACCGGGGAAGCCCTTTTCGGCCACATTAACTTCCACCTCAATTTCCACCGCCTTTAGTCCGTAATTGGCCGCACTCCAAATTTTAGTAAGCATAAATAAATTTATCAGAAAAATATTACCCAAACAATACCCGAACATCTGTTAAAATATATTATAAAAATTAAACACTATATTAGTCTCCCTTTCATCAAAGGGAGAAGCGGCAAAGCCGAGAGGGATTTATGCCTTTTGAATTAATCTCCGATATGGTTCCCGCCGGTGATCAGCCGGCCGCTATCGATAAATTGGTTTCCAATCTCAACTCGGGAATTAACAAACAAGTTCTTTTAGGTGTTACCGGTTCCGGTAAAACTTTTACTATTGCCAATGTTATTGCCCAAACCCAGCTGCCGACCCTAATTATTTCCCACAACAAAACCCTGGCCGGCCAGCTCTATCAGGAATTTAAAGAATTGTTTCCCAAAAACAAAGTTTCCTATTTTGTCTCCTACTACGATTATTATCAGCCCGAATCTTATCTTCCCGCCTCCGATACCTACATTGCCAAAGAAGTGGAAATCAACGACCTTATTGACAAACTCCGCCTCGAAGCCACCTCCTCTTTATTTTCCGGTCCTGACAATATCGTCATTGCTTCCGTTTCCTGCATCTACAATGTCGGTGATCCCCGTAATTTTTCCGGAAGAACCCTATCCTTAAATTTAGGGGACTTATGGAACCGCCGTTCTCTTTTTGAATCCTTAGTTTCCCTCTATTACACCCGTTCCGAGATGGAATTTAAACGGGCCCAGTTTCGGGTTAGGGGTGATACTGTCGAAATCTGGCCGGCCTATGCTGACTGGCTTTTAGTTCTGGAATTCGATACTGCCAATAAAATTAAAAAAATAATCCAAAGGAATCCTTTTTCCGGTACCGAATTTAATTTGTCAGATTTTATTTTATACCCCGCCAAACTCTTTGTTGGCGGTCAAGGTGCCGATCTTAAGACAATATTCAAGAAAATCCGATCCGACTGTCAAAAACAGGTATCTATTTTCAAATCACAAAACAAAATTCTTGAAGCCCATCGACTGGAGCAGCGGGTTGAATATGATTTAGAGATGCTCTCCGAACTGGGCTATGTCAACGGTATTGAAAATTATTCCATATATTTTGAACCGGAAAGAAAATCCGGTTCACCGCCCTACACTCTGGTTGATTATTTTCACCACCTCTGGGGTGACAATTTTTTAACCGTTATCGACGAGTCCCATGTCACTGTTCCTCAAATCGGCGGCATGTTTTTAGGTGATCTTTCCCGCAAAACCAATTTGGTTAATTTTGGCTTCCGTTTAGAGAGTGCCTTTGACAATCGTCCCCTAAAATGGGACGAATTTTATGCCCGTGTCCCCAAAGTAATTTACGCCTCCGCCACCCCTGCCGAGTTTGAGATAAACGATACTCTCTCCAGTTCTAAAGCTCTAAAGCTCTATAGTTTTAGCGATCTAATTATCGAACAAATTATCCGCCCCACCGGTCTTGTCGATCCGCCGGTTACCGTCAAACCCTCCACCGGTCAAATTCCCGATTTGATTTCCGAAATCCAAAAAAGGGTTGATCACCAGGAGCGGACTTTGGTTCTAACTCTGACCAAAAAAATGGCCGAAGAATTATCAGGTTTTCTTTCCAAAACTTTCAAAACTGCCTATCTTCACGCCGATATAGAAACATTAGACCGGAGTGATATTTTGGATAAGCTGCGCGGTGGGGATTTTGATGTCTTAGTCGGCATCAACCTTTTACGTGAAGGTCTAGATTTACCTGAAGTCTCGCTCGTCGCCATTCTTGACGCCGGATTGCCGGGTTTTCTGCGTTCCCGCTCATCGCTTATCCAAATCATGGGTCGGGCATCCCGCCACCTCAACGGTCAGGTGATTCTCTACGCCGATACCGTTTCCGATGCCATGAGAGGGGCTATCAGCGAGGTTAACCGGCGTCGGGTTATTCAGCTGAAATACAATCAGAACCACCACCTCACCCCCACTTCTATTGTCAAATCCATCCGTCCCCGTTTAATTGAAAACCCGGTCAAAGATATTGTCGTTTCGCCCCTTTTAGATCTTGATATTTCCTCTCTGACCCCCACCATGCGCCAGACCCATGTCAAAAAACTTCGCAAAGAAATGCGTACCGCCGCCTTTGTCCTCGACTTCGAGCTGGCTATTAAAATTAGGGATAAAATAAGAGAAGTAGAAAAGCTATAAAACCCGAAGACAAACCGAAGTTTTTGCTGTAGAATAAATACCTATGCACTTTTTGCATATTTATCAAAGTCTCCCTTGTCAAAGGGAGATTTAGAGGGATTGAATGCTCGATAAAATCATCGTCAAAGGCGCCCGGGAAAACAATCTTAAAAATGTTTCCTTTGCCATTCCCAAAAATAAATTCATCGTTTTTACCGGCGTCTCCGGTTCCGGCAAATCCTCCATGGCTTTTGACACTCTCTTTGCCGAAGGTCAGCGCCGCTATGTCGAATCCCTCTCCTCCTATGCCCGCCAATTTTTAGGCGGTCTCAAGCGTCCCGATGTTGATTTAATCGAAGGTCTGTCTCCGGCTATAGCCATCAATCAAAAAGCCATTTCCCACAACCCCCGTTCTACCGTCGGTACCGTTACTGAAATTTACGATTATCTCCGCCTGCTTTTTGCCCGTATTGGTCACCCCCATTGTCCCAACTGCGGCCGGGAAGTCATTCCTCAAACCGTTAAACAAATTGTCACCCAAATTTTAGATACGGTTAAACTGGAAACTTTTGTCGCCCCTTACCGCTTTTTAATCATGTCTCCTTTAGTCCGGGAAAAGGCAGGCGATTTTCGGGGTTTGATTGATAATCTAAAAAAACAGGCCTTCAAATATATCCGGGCTGACGGCAAAATCATTGACCTTTATTCTGATTTTGGATTGACCAAAACCAACAAGCACAACCTCGACGTTGTTTGTGACCGGATTTCAGTTACCCGGGAGTCTCTCAAAAATGACGAATCCGGTCTTATTTCAAGGCTCACTGACAGCGTTGAACAGGCTCTAAAATTCAGCAATGGTTTATGTATTTTTGGCAAGGTCACCGACTCCGATTTTGATTTTCCCGAATCGCCTAAAAATATAGCCGATACTCTCTATTCCGAAAACTACGCTTGTCCTGTTTGTAATTTATCCATGCCTGCTCTCGAACCTCGTCTTTTTTCCTTTAATTCTCCCTCCGGTGCCTGTCTTGATTGTCATGGTTTAGGTTCTAAATACCAAATTGACCGCAGCAGAATTCCCGAATGGAAAGCCCAATATCTTGAATCCCGTTATTTTAATCCCGCCACCCCCGATACCGTCCGGGAAGAATTAGAGCTCTTCATGATCAAAAAACAGTGCCTTACTTGTAACGGCGCCCGTCTTAATCCCGAAGCCCTCTCTGTTAATATCTTAGAAAAAAATATTTATCAAATCTGTCTTCTACCCATTGATGATTTATTTTCTTGGTTAAACAATTTAGGTCAGGCCTTAACCAATTCCAAGGAAAAAGAAATCTTAGAGCCGATCAATCGGGAAATTCATTCGCGTCTCGAATTTTTGTTGGCGGTGGGTCTTGATTATCTATCACTGGATCGCGAAGCCGGCACTCTTTCCTCCGGCGAGTCCCAGCGGATTCGCTTAGCCTCTCAAATCGGTACCGGTCTCACCGGTGTTCTCTATATTTTAGATGAACCCACCATTGGTCTTCATCCCCGAGATAATAACCGCCTTATTACTACCCTTAAAAAGCTCGAATCTTTAGGTAATACTGTCGTAGTCGTCGAGCATGATGCTTCGGTCATCAAAAATGCCGATTACATTGTTGATTTTGGTCCTCTGGCCGGAAACCATGGCGGCGAAATTGTTGCCTCCGGCACCTACAGTCAAATTTTAAAAAACAAAAAATCACTAACCGGCCAATATCTATCCGGTAAAAAAACCATCTCTTCACACCTTTCAGACATTTCCCCCCTTGTCAAAGGGGGGTCAGGGGGGATTAGAATTACCAACTGCCGTCAGTGGAATTTAAAAAATATCAACGTTGATTTTCCTCTCAATAAGCTCGTTTGCGTCACCGGCGTCTCCGGCTCTGGCAAATCAACTCTGGTCCACGATACCCTCTTTAGCGGTGTCCGCAAAGCCACCATTGGCGCTTATTATGGCACCATAGGTTCTTATGACTCTATTACCGGCTGCGAATACGTTAATGATGTTTTATTGGTTGACCAATCACCGATTGGCCGAACCCCGCGCAGCAACCCCGCCACCTACACCAAAATCTTTGATGATATCCGAACTCTGATGGCTCAAACCCTTGAGGCCAAAATCCGCGGTTTTGGTCCTGGCCGCTTTTCCTTTAATGTCAAAAACGGCCGCTGCGAAGCCTGCGAGGGTCAGGGGCAAATAAAAATAGAGATGCAATTTCTGGCCGATATTTACGTTACCTGTGATCAGTGCCACGGTACCCGTTTCAAAGATGACACCCTTGAAGTCACTTATAAAAACAAAAATATCGCTGAAATTCTTAATTTAACTTTTGACGACGCCGCCGATTTTTTCAAAAACATTTCCTCTCTCCGGCGCAAAATTAATACCATTCAAGAGGTTGGTTTGGGGTATCTAAAATTAGGTCAACCGAGCAATACTCTTTCCGGCGGTGAGTCCCAGCGTCTCAAAATTAGCCGTGAATTGGTCAAAAAAATCAATGGCCGGATTCTTTATATTCTGGATGAGCCCACTACCGGTCTTCATTTTTACGACATTGATAAATTAATCAAAGTTTTGCGGCGTTTAGTTGATATGGGTAATACTGTCGTTGTTATTGAACACAATTTGGACGTCATCAAAAACGCTGATTGGATAATTGATTTAGGCCCCGACGGCGGTCACCGGGGTGGGGAAGTAGTGGCCGCCGGTACTGTGGCCGATATTATCGCCTCTCCCCGCTCCTACACCGGCCAATATTTAAAAAACCTTCATGATCGATCTAAAAAATCTTCCTAATTCTCCTGGTGTTTATATTTACCGGAACGCTAAAGGTGACATTATTTATGTCGGCAAGGCCATTAATTTAAAAAAAAGGGTCACCCAATATTTTCAAAGAGACGATGCTCTCGGCCACAAGACCAAAACTTTGGTTGCCCAAATTGACTCCATCGAAACCCGGGTGGTATCTTCCGAAATCGAAGCTCTGATTCTCGAAGCCTCGCTTATCAAAAAACATCTTCCCAAATATAATTCTCTTCTCCGCGACGACCGTTCCTATCTCTATATTGTTATTACCAAAGACATCTTTCCTCTCGTTTACCCTACCCACGCTTCCTCGATTCCCGCCTCTGCCGACGTCTTCGGCCCCTTCCCTTCCGGCCGGGATGTTGCTTCTCTTTTAAAAACTGTCCGTCGGATTTTTCCTTATTTTAATAAAAAGCACGGTTCCAAACCCTGCCTTTTCTGCCATCTAAATCTTTGCCCCGGGCCCGATATTTCTGAAATTACTTATCGACAAACTATTAAAAATATCAAGCAAATTTTAAATGGTAAATTTTCTCTTTTACGA
The DNA here is from genome assembly GCA_020056515.1 of Candidatus Shapirobacteria bacterium. Classification (GTDB taxonomy): domain Bacteria; phylum Patescibacteriota; class Microgenomatia; order UBA12405; family UBA12405; genus UBA12158. The sequence continues at coordinate 818 of JAGVHP010000027.1, read as the reverse complement.
CGGTCCTTAGTAAAAGAAATGAAAACTGCCTCATCTTTGCAAAATTTTGAAGAGGCTCTAAATTTAAAAAGACAGCTTGATTCCCTCGATTACATCGTCTCCGGTTGGCATTCTCTCTCGACTCTTTTTGCCACCGTTGAGCTTTCGACTGACCGTCAAAATCAAAGCCTCTCCGAACTGGCCACCACTCTTTCTCCCTATCTTAAAATCAAAAAATTATCACGGATCGAATGTTTTGACATCTCCCAACTCGGTGACAAATACTTTGTCGGCTCCATGTCCGTGGCCATCGACGGTAAATTAGAAAATTCGGAATTTCGCCAATTTAAAATCCGTTCCAAATTCACCCCCGATGATCAGCTGATGATTAGGGAAGTTATTTTCCGCCGTCTTAAGCATCCGGAGTGGGGGACTCCTGACCTCATAGTCGTTGACGGTGGCAAACCTCAAGTCTCCGCCGCCGCCTCCATTACCAAATTACCACTAATCGGTTTAGCTAAAAAGATTGAAACCATTGTTATTAAAACTGGCAGCAATTGGCGGGAAATCAATCTGCCGCCCTCTTCTTCTGCCCTCCAACTTCTCCAAAATCTTAGAAACGAAGCTCACCGCTTTGCCAACCGTTACCGTCGTCTGTTAATTAAAAAGGAATTGCTATAATTTGGGGTCATGAAACCCACGATTTCAGTCGTTGTTCCCTGCTACAACGAAAAAGAACGTATATTGTCCGTTGTTTCAGCTATTAAAAAATCAAGTTATTCTCCGGAAATTATTGTTGTTGATGATGGCTCTGATGCTAGCTCTAAAAATATACTTTC
>JAGVHP010000059.1 GCA_020056515.1 Candidatus Shapirobacteria bacterium | reverse complement strand
ATTAAAGATATAACCCAAAGAGATCATAGTTAATACTTACTTGCCGCAATTACAGGGTTTGCCATCAAGGCAACCACATTTGCAGTCTGATCCACAATTACAAGAATTTTTTTTATTTTCCATAGTATTGAAACGATTAACTACTACAATTGTAGTACGTTTATTTAATATGTCAAGGGTTTAGTCTAAAAAGGTTTAAAGACAGGGAGTTGAGAACTACGGAGACGGAGGAGAGGGACATGGCCAGGGCGGCGAACTCGGGGCGAAGGGTGACGCCTATGGGAGTGAGAACACCGGCGGCGACAGGGATGAGAATAAGGTTGTAAAAGAGAGCATAGAAAAAGTTTTGACGAATTTTGTTGACAGTTTGGCGACTTAATTCCCGGAGAACTAAAATTGAAGAAAGCCTGTTGTTCATAATAACGATGTTGCCTGATTCGATGGCAATATCGGTGCCGCCACCCATGGCAATGCCAAGATCGGATTGGGCCAGAGAAGGAGAATCATTGATGCCGTCGCCGACGAAAGCAACCCGAGAAGTTTGTTGGAGTTTTTTGACAACATCAACCTTTCCTTCGGGGAGAATATTACTAAACACATGATCTTGAGGGAGATTGAGAACGGTGGCAATGGCAGCGGCGTTTAGTTCAGAGTCACCGGAAACGAGATAAATATTAAGATTTTGTTTTAACATCCGGGTGATGGCAGCCAGAGTGTCAGGCCTAAGAGAGTCGGAAAAGGTGAAGGAGGCAATGGTTTTTTGGTTTTTTTGGAGGACTACCTCACCGCTCCCTGATTTACCGAGAAAATATTTGTTTTTTTGATAGGTTCCGGATACACCTAAGCCAGTATGTGATTTGAAGTCGGCAAATTTAACCAGAGCGGAAGAATTGGCATAATTAACAATAGCTTTAGCAATAGGATGAGTGGAACTTATCTCCAGAGAATAGGCAATACTTAAAATATTAGAATCGGACAATTTACTTAAGTTTTTAAAAGATTTGACGGACAACTGGTTGTCGGTGAGAGTACCGGTTTTATCAAAAAGAAAAGTGCCAATCGAGGAGGCCAATTGAAGCGAGTCTCCGCCTTTGACCAAGAGACCAAATTTGGCGGCTAAACCGGTGGCTACCATAATAGTGGTGGGGGTGGCCAGACCGAGAGCACAGGGACAGGCAATGACAATAACGGCCAGAAAATAATTTACGGAAGTATCCCAACTACCGCCAAGAAATAATTTCCAAATAATAAAAGTGACTAGAGCAGTAATTAGAACGGTGGGGACGAAAATCGAAGAAATTTTATCAGCCAGAGATTGAAGCGGGGAGGTGGAACTCTGGGCTTCCTCAACTAATTTGACTATACGGGAGAGAATGGTGTCGGAGACCCCAGCGGTGATTTTAAACTCAAAGGCACTGTTTTGATTTTGGGTGCCGGCAAAAACTTTGTCGCCAACCGATTTATCAACCGGAACAGATTCACCGGTAAGAGCTGACTGATCCAGAGAAGAAGAACCGTCGGTTATTTGACCGTCAAGAGGAACGATTTCGCCGGATTTGACCAGAAGAACATCACCAACTTTAATGGATTCAAGAGTAACGTCGGAAAAGGAAGTGCCGGTCTTTTGATGAACAATTTTAGGGGAAAGGTCGATAAGTTTGGCGACAGCAGATGAAGTTTTGGCTTTGGCAAAGCTTTCCAGCCACTTACCCAGAGTAACAAAGGTAACTAAAGCAGAGGCAACTTCAAAATAGTGAAAAGTGCCCATAAACAGGCTAAAGATAAAGGCGGAAAAAGTGCCGATGGCAATGAGAGAATCCATAGTGAAAGTGCGTACCCGAAGAGCGGTAAGGAAACCGCGGTAAAAATTTTGACCGATGACGAAAACATTAATGATGGTGAGTACCAGACCGAGCCAAAATATATAAGGCAGAGGCCAAAACATGGAAACAAAAAGGGGAAGTGAGAGCAAAAAGGAATAAATGAATTTTTGGCGCCAGGTATGGGCTTCCTTCTTGTCATCGGCTTTTTGATCGCTGACAGCGTAACCAGAAGAAACTACGGCTTTGGCTAATTCGGAGTCGCTGGTTTGATGAGAATCGTATTTGACAGTGGCTTTTTTATTGGCGTAGTTAACCGAGGCAGATTCGACTCCGGAAACTCCCTCCAGGGACTTTTTGATCAAGAGAGCGCAAGAGGCACAGTGCATGCCGGAGATGTTGAAATTGGCTATCTTGGTTTCACCCATACTACAAGTGTAGTAGACTGAGACCTACTTTGTCAATGTCTTACTATATCGTAGCCAAAGTGACTTGAAAAAAGGAAGGGTGAGGGTAGAGAGAAGAAATCCGAGAGAAGGAATAATAGCGTTGAGCCAAGGACTGGAAATACCGATAGCTGACATATATAAAGAAACCGAAAGATAGGTAAATGTGGCTAGAATAATTCTTCGGGTGGTGCTTTTTTCCCAAGCCTTATCAATTTCAACCTTTTTGTTTCTGGACTCGATTTGGTTGATTCGATTTTCCAGATCTGTGATTGTAGCCACAAACTATTGTACTACTTCAATGGAGCCGGAAATCATGCCCATCCAACAAGAAAAGCGGTAGGTGCCGGGGGTGGTGGGGGCGGTGAACTCGCGCACTGAAGTGGTACCGGGAACCAGATTGATGACACCGTTAAAAAGAGAGCGGGCCAAAACAGCGTTGGTGCAACCGCTGGTACCCCGATCGGTGATTTCCCAGCGAACCGGAAGACCGGCTTTGATTTTGAAAAAATTAGGGGAATAACCGGAAGATGAAGCATCCATTTTGAGAATTTGTTGGCCGTTGACAACAGGTACTAGATCATCGGCGAAGGAAGTAGAGGAAGAATTGGGAGATGAAGGAAAAGAAAAATTAGGCAGATCAAGAACAGTTAGTTGAGCATTGACGGTATAGAGGGCGAAAATAATAACTAAAATTCCGGCAACATAGGAAAAATATTTTGATTTAGAAACGGTGCCACCCCAGGCGATTAATAGAAGCGGAACAAAGGTGCCGAGAGCAAAAAAGGCCATAATCAGAGCACTGGTAAGCACTGATCCGGAAGCCAAAGCCAAACTTTGAGTGGTGAGAGTAAAGCCGCAGGGAAGGAAAAAGGTAAGAGCACCCATAATAACGGGCATGTATTTCCCTTGAAAATTTTGTTCATTAGCAAAACGACTTGTTAGAGATTTGGGAAGAGCCGGTTGAAAGCCCTGAAAACCGGCTACACCCAGCATTTGGAGCCCTAAAATTAACATGAGAATGGATACTAAAATAGAAATAATAGCACCGGCGCCAAGAGATAAATGAAAAAATGAACCGAAATAACCCAAAATGGCCCCAAAGATACCAAAAAAAAGAACCCGACCAAGATTAAACATAATGGCGGGTTGCAAACGAGTGGTTAGGGAAGATTCTTGGGAATAGAGAGACTGCCATTGGCGGGTGAGGGACAAAACAATGCCACCGACTAAAGCGGCACAAGTGGAAAAACCGGCTAAGAGGCCGAAAAGAATAAAAGCGGGAAGAGCCGAGTCGGCATTGACGTTAAAAGAGAAAAAACCGGAGGTATTGAGAAAATAAAAAGCCAGAATAATGGCCAGGGCAATGAAGAATGATTTTAAATAATCGGAAAATGGGAATGGGGTAGGGGTAGCCTCACCTTCAAAAAATTTATAACCGCTTTCTTTGAGAACCTCATTGATTTTGTCCAAAGACGGGCGGGATTTGGTATATCCAATAGTAACGTCACCTCTAGTTGAGGAGGCTGCGACCGATTCCACTCCTCGAAGTTTGATAATTTCTTTTTCAATTAAAATTTCGCAGGCGTGGCAATGGGTGCCGGAGACAGAGTAAGTAACGGATTTCATAATACTACAAGTGTAGTATAAGAATTATTGAAAAGAAATAATCAATTTGTTTCCCGTAGCGATAGCAAGTTTTTTTAAAAAAGAAATAGAGGGAGTGGTTCTAATGTTTTCCAGCCGTGAGATAACAGATTGGCGGGTGTCGAGCTTATCGGCTAATTGCTTCTGGGTTAGTCCTTTTTTGAGTCTAGCCTCGATAACTGATTTGGCAATTTGAAACTCTAAATCAGGCTCTTTAAGAGCCTTTTTGAAAGCCGGGTTTTTTAGCAACTGTTTTCTGTGGGTAGCCCAATCCATGTTTTAATAATATCACAATATTGTGATATTTCAATGATTTATTTTTCGAAGTTCACTTAACCTAGAGAGAGCAACTTTCAACTCTTTTTTGTCGGTTTTTCGAGTCTTTTTTATAAATGCGTGGAGAAGTAAAAACTTACGGTCACAAACCGGGATATAAAAAATTCGGATATTGTCGCCACCTAAAATTCGTAATTCCCAAAGATCGGTGCCGGTGACTTTTTTGACGTGGGGTAGACCGACCCTGGTACCAAACTGACTTAAAAGGTCAAAGGTGTTTGATATTTTTGCCTGAGCAGTGGGGTTTAAAGATTCGATAAAATCGTAAACAGGTTCTTCGCCACGATGACTACGGTAATATATGATTTTCCAACATAGATTTATCTCTGCCACAAAATATTTTACGTCCGGTTATTTTGAAAATGTCAATGATAAAATGGGGAATGAAATATAGAACGCTAGGTAAAACTGGCCTGAAAGTTTCGGAGGTGGGATTGGGAACTTGGCAATTGGCGGGGATACCCTGGGGCTGGGATCCACCTGATGAAAATGAAAGTCTACGGGCGCTGCATAGATATTTGGAGTTGGGAGGAAATTTTATTGACAGCGCCTGGGTATATGGGAGAGCTGATGAACCAGGTGAAAAATCGGGAAGACATACATCTGAGAGTTTGATTGGAGAATTTGCCAGAGAATCGGGAAACAGAGATAAGATAATTATTGCCTCAAAAATTGCACCAAAAAATCGCTATTGGCCAGCACGAAGAGGGATTCCAATTTCGGAAGTATACCCGGAACAATATATCGAAGAAATGGTGGATAGTTCGTTGAAAAGCTTTGGATTAGAAACAATTGACTTGATGCAGTTTCATGTGTGGGATGATGGATTTGCAGATGATGAGGGCTGGAAAAGGGCAATACTAAAGATTACCAAGGCAGGAAAGGTGAGGTATTGGGGAATATCGATAAATGATTATCAGCCGAGTAACTGTATTAAAACTTTGGATACCGGTTTGATTTCGACCATTCAACTTATTTTTAATATATTTCACCAGTTGCCGATAGACCGACTTTTTCCTTACGTTAAGGAACACAACGTCGGACTGATTGCCAGAGTGCCTTTTGATGAGGGAAGTTTGACCGGAAGACTAACACCCAATAGTAAGTTTGAAGATGATATGAGACCAACATATTTTAACGAGGAAAGGTTGAAAGAATTTATCCCCAGACTAGAGGAAATAAAAAAAATAATGGGGGGAGAGGCAACGAGTTTACCGGAACTTGCCCTTCGTTTTATTTTGTCCTTTGGGGAAATATCGACAGTGATACCGGGAACCAGAAAAGTAAAATATGCCGAGGAGAATGCAGCGGTGTCAGACGGTAGAAAATTGTCGAATGAATTATTGGCCGAATTGAAAAAACACGCCTGGGAAAGGAATTTTTACGTAGATAAGGACCCCTCTTTAGAAAAAGATGGGTATATTGAGAAATGATAGACAAAATTGTGTTGATTGGTGGTGCGCCGACGGTGGGGAAAAGTTATTTAGCAAGAAAGTTGTCGGAAAAATTTAAACTGCCATGGATATCAACTGACGGGATAAGGGATCAAATGAGAAAAATAGTTAAAGAGGAGGACTATCCGGCTCTTTTTTATTTCGATGAAAGCAAGGGATTAACAGCTGAAGGATATTTGGCGACTCATACACCACAACAAATAGTTGACGACCAAAATATGGAAAGTGAAGATGTTTGGAAAGGTGCCAGGGCATTTATTGACACCGATTATGTTTGGAAAAGTTTTATTGTGGAAGGGGTAGCAATCTTGCCAAAGTTTGTATCCGAAATCAAGCAGGATAAACTGATAATTCCGATATTTATAGTTGACGAAAATAGGGATCGAATTAAAGAAATGGTATATGGTCGAGGATTGTGGGGAGATGCAAAAACATATTCCGACGATGTTAAGGGGGTTGAGGTAGAGTGGGCGCTATTGTTTAGTAAATATATAAAAAACGAAGCGACGAAATACGGGTTTGATTTTTACGAGATAGGTGAGAGGGATAAGTTGGTGGAACAAATTAGTGAATTGGTGACAGAAAAACTAAAAGATAATGCTTAGCGAAATACAGGCAAAAATATTGGCATTAATTTCGAGAAGTGACGGTTTGAGGTACTCGGAAGCGTATCCCGGGGAAGAAATCGATGATGATTTGTACAATTACCACTTGCAAGAGTTGGTCAAAAAGGGGTTGTTGTCTAAAAATAACGGGAAACACGACTTGACCGACGAGGGAGTAAGGGAAAACATTTATTATGATTCACTGGGACTGAAACAAGATGTGTTTAGATTGAGCGTGGTGCTGGTGGTGACAAGGAAAAATAAGGAAGAAATATTGATTCACAAAAGATCGAGACAGCCATATAAGGGCGAGGTATCAACAATTTCAGGAAAAGTCAGAAACGGGGAAAAGTTGGCGGAGGCGGCGAAAAGAAAATTACTGGAAGAGGCGGGTTTAACAGCAGACTTTGAGCACTGGGGAAATTTCCGAAGTATTCGAAAAACTACTGACGGCAAAATAATTGAAGACACGATTTATTGTGTCTGTGTAGCCAGAGATCCAACAGGTCAGCTAATTGAAAAAAATGAATTTGGGGAAAACAGGTGGGAAAAGTTTGACAGTATTTTTGAACATTGGGGTAAAAATGTGGCTACGGGAGAGATTGAAAAAAAGATTTTGAAAGAAATAAAAGACGGTAAAAAGCAGGAAAGAGAATTTGAAGAGGAAATAATTCTTGGTGAAAATTACCGGAGTGGTTCATAACTTTTTCGATCTTGACATTTGGTCTTTCCAAGTACCTCTCGGGATCCATCCGCAAGACAGTGGCCCATAACCCGAAGAACAGGTTGAGTTTTTCTATAATCAATTAATTGTCTGGCGGAGGCGGGGTCTGGCGCCAAAGTTACATCGCTGGCTAAAACGCTGTTTCTACACTCAGCACAGGTTTTAAAAATACGCATATTTATATTAATATTTAATCAGTGGTGGAAATATACTCCGAAAGTTGGGGTAAATATACCGAGGGGATCCTCGGTAGATTTGGGTGGATGAAGAGTGGATTTTGAAACTTAGATCTTAAATTTTTTGATGACACGGTGAAAGGAATCGAGGGCCAAAATCCCATAGGTGTCAAGGAGGCGGGAAAAAAGAGCGTCGAGGCAGGTGCAGGAGTAGGATTTTTTGTCGGAAAGGGGGGAATAAAGGAAGGTGTTGCCAAGTTTTTTTCTTTTGATAATTTTTTTATCAGCCAGACGTTTGAGAACGGTCATGATGGTGGTGTAGGCATATTCACCTTTAATTTTTGCCTTAACGTCAGCGGGTTTTAAGGGAGTCTTTGCCTCCCAGAGGACATCCATAATTTTTTGTTCAAGACCACCGAGAAGGCCGCATTTACTACTGCAGTGACAATTGCAAGACATACTACGATTATAGTATATTTTATAAATTCTCGTTACCGTCTTTTTTTGCTCAGTCAAGTGCGTGACCGCGTTGAAATTCGCTTAAAAGAGGTAACTTCGAATTTTTTAAGGTAAAATTATCATATGTCACAAACCCAACAAAACCTCCTGAAAGCATTCGCCGGAGAGTCGCAGGCGAGAAATAAATATCAAACTTTTGCTAAAGTGGCCCGAAAAGAAAATTTGGAGTGGATTGCCCGAGTGTTTGAGGAAACGGCGGATAATGAGAGGACTCACGCCGAAGAACTGTTTGAACTTATTACTGAGCCGGTTCAATGTGAGGGAAATTTGGGAATTGTGCCAGCTTATGAAACGACAGTGGAGAACCTGGAAGTGGCGGCGGAGGGAGAAAGATATGAGTGGACCAAGATGTATCCGGATTTTGAGGAAGTGGCTAAAAGTGAAAAAGAAACGGAGGCAATCAGATTGTTTGGAGAGTTAAAAGAAGTGGAGGAAAAACACGAGGAAAGATACATAATTTTGGCTAAAAAACTGGATAGTAAAACACTATACAGCAGCGAGGTGGAATTGGAATGGAAATGTGTAAATTGTGGCTATATTCATAAGGGTAAAACTCCCCCTTCAGAGTGTCCTCTGTGTAAAAAACCGTTTAGCTGGTATATGCCGATGGGATTAGTCAAATAGGGATGACAGCCCTAATTGATGATGAAATAATAGCCAGAATTCAGTCGGGCGAAACAGAAATATTTGGGAAGATAATTGACCGGTATCAGAGAAGATTGGCCGGATTTATTAAGAAAATTATCGGAAACCACGATGAAGTTGATGACCTGGTGGAAAACAGTTTGGTGGCGGCTTATGTAAATATTCAGAACTTTGATACGAAAAAAAAATTCAGCAGCTGGATACTGCGGATTGCCCACAATATAACAGTGGACTTTATTAAAAAAAAGAAACCACAATTTTTACCTGAAGATTGGGATGAAGCTGATAAAAATAACAAATTGTTTGAAGAAATGGAAATTGAAAGAGAAGAAAAAATAAAGATTAACAAGGCCTTGGAAAAACTGGAGTTGAAATATAGAGAGGTATTGGTATTAAAATATTTTGAGGATAAAAGTTATGAAGAAATTTCGGATATTTTACACACTAATACCAGTAATGTGGGAGTAATGATTAAAAGGGCTAAAGAAAAACTAAAAAAATTTTATGAATAAAAAAGAAATTCTTAAAAAAATAAAGGACGGGGAGATAAAAATGAAACCAAGGTGGGAGTTTAAGCTAAAAGAGCTGGGAACGGAGGGAATAGGATTGATGGTGGTGACAGTAGCAGCGGTGGCTTTATCGGCTCTTTATTATTTTATTAAGATTTATGACCCACGGGAATGGTTGCCGTTTGAGGAAATCGGTTGGCAAATATTTTTAGAAGATTTTCCTTACTACTGGCTGATATTGAACATATTTTTGGTATGTGTCGGGGTGTGGCTATGGTCAAGGGTGGGTCAGAATTACAAAAAAACCTGGGGTAGGCTGGCTCTGGTGGTGGTGGGAGGAGTGTTGCTTTTGTCTATTGGCTTAATTCTGCTTCAAGGTCTTTGAAATCGGAACTTAGATCGGGTTCAGTAGAACTTAGATCCCGAAGCAATTCTTCATCGGTCATGTCTTCGGTTTTGGCCTGATCGGTTAAGTCACAGGCAGAAAATAGGAGGCCTGATAAAATGACCAGGACAACAAAAACTGCTTTATTCATTTTTTGATTTTATTACCAGGCGGAGGGTTTGGGCAAGAATTTGACGAAGATCCTTGATATCTTCCTGAAGAGTTTTGGCTAATTCTTTTAATTCGGAAGTCAACTTTATAGGGGTGGAGGATAACTTGATCTCTTCAACTTTGGCATCAAAAAGCTTAAGATCGGCCAAATATTTGACGGTATTAAACTTTTTTAATTCGGCTTTGGCGGCAGTCAGATTACGGGGATTATCGTCGGATTCGAGTTTGGTAATACGCTGCTGAATACGATCACGTAATTTTAGGGTGTTTTCAAAGCGCTCGGTTATCCCCTGTCGAAGACGTTTAACGACACCTTCGGCAGCACGAAGTCGGCGGTTTTGCTGTGGGTTACTGGAAGGGTTGACGAGTGGTTTATTATCTCTTTCTTCAAGACGGTTTTGGTTTTTTTCTTTGATCGTTTGGCCAAAGTTTTGCCCTTTAGCTAAGGACGGAGTGGAAATAGATAAAAATAAAGTTGAAACAAGAAGAATTGAGGATGTGTATTTCATATAAGGGGTTACGAGTCAACCGTAAATTTATTACAAAACCTGGCAGTGGGGACAATAAAAAGTACCGCGGCCGGCAAGTTTTAGACATTTAATCGGGGTTTTACAGACAAGACAGGGTAGCCCACTGCGCTGGTAAACCTGAAAAGAAAATTGATTTTTACCAACAGAGCCGTCAGGGCGAAGATAGATTTGGTCACGGGCAGTGGAACCACCGGAGAGAACTGATTGATGCATGATACTTAAGAGAGAGCTATAGAGCTTTAGAACTTTAGAGCGGGAGATGGAAGAAGCGGGGGTTTGGGGGTGAATTTTAGCCAGAAAGAGAGCATCGTTGGCGTAGATGTTGCCAATACCGGACATAAAATGTTGATCAAGAAGAACAAGTTTTACAGGACAAGAAGATCTTTGGAGTTGGGAATAGAGATACTGCGGAGTAAATTCAGGATTAAAAATATCAAGGCCGAGATTTTTTTGAGATTCGACAAGCTCGTTTCTGGTTAGTATTTTAATCCAACCAAACTTGCGCTGATCATTAAAATATAATTTTGAATTATTGGAAAAAGTAAAAATGAGACGGGTAGATTTGATTGGAAAATTACCAAAAACGTCTTTGGTTGGGTGTCCCAAAATCCCCCGCTCTGCGGGCACCCCCTTTGAAGAAAGGGGGCTATAAATGAGTTGGCCGGTCATTTTGAGATGGACAAGGAGAACTAAACCGTTGTCTAAGAAAATTGAGAGCTGCTTGCCAACACGAGAAAAACCAATAATTTTTTTATTTATTATTTGTTTTGGATTGCCAATAAAACTCTTAGGGTTAAAAACCTCAAGTTTTTTGATGGTTAAACCAAGGAGTTTATCTTCAAGAAAAAGGCGGATAACTTCGACTTCGGGTAATTCGGGCATGGAATCAATTATAAATTACGAATTACGAATTACGAATCGTCAATTAAATAAGGTCGTCGAGGTCGACGGTGGAAACGGTGGGATTACTGGCTAACCGGTCGAGACCGACAAGCATGTCGGTGAGGCTGTCTTTGATGCTGGAGAAAGAGTTGAGATAGACCTGAGTCTGGGTAATGTAACCCATGACCAAAACCAAATCAGAAATTTGTTTGTGGCCACCGACAACTTCAGAGATTTGGAGGAAAAGAACAAGAGAGTAAAAAATAACGGCGGTGTTTTGAAGAAGGTTCCACTCGATATTGCCCCAATCAACCAATCGACGGAAGTGGCGGGACCAGGATTTCTGTTCAAGATCAAAGTCGTTACTGTCCTGAAGCTTGGCGTAATATACTTCGGTGCGGGTGTTTAAAATGTTTTTCAGGTGGGCGTAGCGCTGAGTGGTGTAATAATCTGTAGCATAATAAACGGCAATATAGGCAATATTCAAAACAAAGGCCGGAAAATTGAGAAATAATAAAATTACCGGAATAAAAAGAATGGAAACGAAGGAGTCAATGCCGGGTTGTTTGATTAAATTAAGGGTGGTAGAGGAAGCATCGGCAAAATTTCTGATGGCCTGAACAATTTCGTGACGTTCTGATTTGGTGGAGGTTTTGAGATCAGAGAGAAAGAAGTTGTGAATATCAAAGGAAACAGCGGCAATTTCGGATTCCAATTTGGTAATGGAACGGAGACGGGTAAAATTGTCAATAACGCGGACCAAAAAAATAAGAAATACGGCTAAGACAACTGATTCCAGGGGTGCTTTTTGCTCGAGAAGTTTGATGGTTCCAGAGAACTGATAGATGGTAACTAAGGGGAGAATGGCCGAGAGAAAACGGATGAAAAACCAGAAAAATAGGGATTTTTTGTTTTGACAGATTTTAAGAATAAAGCTTAAAACTTTGTAAGTTTGGGTGTCCACAATAATTAGTATTAAGTATTAAGCGGCAAGTATCAAGTATAATTTGGACATGGAAGAAAAAATCTACGACACAGTGATAATTGGTTCGGGACCGGCCGGATTGACGGCGGCAATATATAACATCAGGGCGGCACTGAAAACAGTAGTAGTGGCCGGAAATATTCCCGGAGGACAACTAACAATCACTACTTTAGTGGAAAATTGGCCGGGATTCCCGACGGGAATTGGTGGATTGAAACTAATGATGGATATGCGGGAGCAAGTGAAGAATTTGGGAGTAGAGGTGAGGGACGGATTGGTGGATAAAGTTTCTAAAGAAGACAGCGTTTTTAAAGTTGAACTTCAAGATAAAACGGTTTTGAGAGGCAGAGCAGTGATTGTGGCGGTGGGAGCGGGAGCGAGATGGCTAGAATTACCCAAAGAAAAAGAATTAATTGGTAAAGGGATTTCAGGGTGTGCTACTTGTGACGGTAATTTTTTTAGAGACAAGACGGTAGCGGTAGTAGGCGGAGGAAATACGGCTTGCGAGGATGCTGAATTTTTGGCTAAAATTTGTCAAAAGGTGTATCTGATTCACCGAAGAGATACGCTGCGGGCAACAGCCATAGAGGCGGAGAGAGTGCTAAAAGATGAAAGAATCGAGAAGATTTGGGATTCAGAAGTAATAGGAATCAATGATCAATTACGAATTACGAATTACGAATTAGAAAAACTTCAGAACATTAAGATAAAAAATGTAAAGACCGGAGAAGAAAAAATATTGGAAATTGATGGATTGTTTGTGGCGGTCGGCAGAATTCCGGCAACAGATTTTTTGAAGGGGTTGATAAACCTAAGAGAAGACGGATATGTAATTTTAGCCGGAGATACAGAATATACCACCATGACTTCAGTGCCGGGGATATTTGCTGCCGGAGACTGTATGGATGATAAATACCGGCAGGCGGTGGTGGCGGCGGGAAGTGGGGCGAAAGCAGCGATTGATGCCGAGAGGTGGCTAAAAACCTGAAGTTAACTTTTTGATTTTGGAGATAAAGATTTCTTTGGAAAAGTTTTGGGCGTTGGTGATGCAGACGGAGGGTTTAATGTCTAATTTTTCCAGTTTTTTAATAGCGGCGACACAGGAATTGACGGTTAAATCGTCAAATAAGACACCGGTTTGGCCGTCGATGACGGTTTCGGCGATACCACCACTTCTAAACCCAATAACCGGACAGCCACAGGCTTGGGATTCGACGGAAACAATACCAAAATCTTCGTTGTCGGAGGGGAAGATGTAGGCACGAGCACCGGAGAATAATTTCCACTTTTCAGATTCGGATACCTCGCCGACAAATTCGATGGTAGATCCTGCCATAGCTTTGAGTTCGTCGGTGTAGCCGGCAAAATCGCGGCCAAAAATTTTAAGAGGAAGCCCTAATTTATTGCAGGCGGCAATGGCGATGTCGTAGCGTTTGGCACGAGCTAATCTGCCTCCGGTTAAATATAACCCACCCCTGGTTTTCAATCCCTCTCGGCCTTCGGCCGCTTCTCCCTTTGACAAGGGAGACGCTGTTGGAACTTCAACGGGAGGATTGATGACAATGGAATCGCGGCGATAGAATTTTTGGATACGGGAGGAGGTGGTGGAAGAGTT
>JAGVHP010000033.1 GCA_020056515.1 Candidatus Shapirobacteria bacterium | reverse complement strand
TTACCTTCTGGTTCACCTTCAGAGTGGCAGAGGGCATGGATAGAAGGTCGAGCAAAAATTGTCCTTCCTCCTCGGCCAGGTTTAGGACTAAAAACCACCCTTGTTTTGCTGTCAAACATAAATAATGATCCAGCGATTGAAAATATACTCACCCGTTGGATTGACCCAGATAAACTAGCAATTATTAGAGCCCACTTGCCAACGTCAAAATTGTTAAGCCAGGATGAAAAAAATAGGTCTGGCAATGGTTATATTTTTAAAACCGCTAAAGATAGCGGCGCCAAAGGGATTACTACTTCGCCTACTTTCTCTTCGGAAATAGTTATGGAAAGAATTTTACAAAAATCATTTAATGGAAAATTTGCAAGATTGGCTGCTTTTTTAAGCCCAAATGGGCTGGTCACAATGCCCATCACCTTAAGTGATAGTGAAATTGTCCACGGTAATTCAAAGAATATCCAAACTTCATTTAGTATCGAAATATGAAAAAAACAATAATTATTGTCAGGCACGGTGAAACAACAAAAAACAAGACTAACTCCGACCGGGGACTGACATTAGTGGGTCGCAAACAAATGGTTTTATCTGCCACGAAAATAAAAAAACTGTTGTCACCAAAAGGTAAGATTGCAATTGTCTTTGGTAATTCAAGGCGAACCATGCTTTCCGCCAATATAATTTCAACCATGCTGAACAATTCAGTTGTCTTCAGCTCTCCCAATTTACGGTTGGAAGGATTTTCTAGGTTTGCAGAAAGACTATCAAACCCCGTACAAAGATATATTGAATCATCATTAAACAATAAACTGCCAGAATATGTTGAAA
Organism: Candidatus Shapirobacteria bacterium; assembly: GCA_020056515.1. GTDB lineage: Bacteria > Patescibacteriota > Microgenomatia > UBA12405 > UBA12405 > UBA12158. The sequence continues at coordinate 6,912 of JAGVHP010000033.1, read as the reverse complement.
CACCCGCTATTGCAATAAATAAATTCAATTCAGTAACCGACTCACTGCTTTCGCGATTTGATGTGATAATTGTCGTATCGCATGGCGGTTTTCTAGATGTAATTGCAAAATTTCATCCATTATTTATTAAAGCAAATAGGACGCCTATAAATTACGGAAAATTTAGACATATCTTCTTTGAAGATAATTTATAAGTTATACTAAATTTATGACCAATGAGGAAAAATTTATATTAATCACCCGTAACTGTCAGGAGGTGCTGACGGTGGAGGATTTAAAAAAATTAATAGAAAGCGGAAAACCAATACAACACTATATCGGCTTTGAGATATCGGGACTAGTACATCTGGGGACCGGATTAATGTCGATGGGAAAGATTGCCGACTTTATAAAAGCCGGGGTAAAATGTAGAATTTTTTTGGCTGATTTTCACTCGTATCTTAATAATAAAATGGGGGGTAACTGGGAAAATATCCGGGAGGCGACGGAGGGTTATTTCAAAGAGGGATTGATTGCCTCACTTCTATGTTTCGGGGTAAAAGAGTCAGAAGTGGAGTGGATTCTTGGAAAAACTCTTTACGAAAGATGTCCAATCCACTGGGAAACTTTTATGAGAGTGGGTAAACATATTACTCTATCGCGGAACCTCCGATCCGTTTCCATTATGGGAAAGAAACAGGGAACCGATGTGGACATGGCCACCCTTTTTTATCCCCCACTGCAGGTGGCCGATATTTTTACTATGGGGGTAAATCTGGCTCACGCCGGCATTGACCAGCGGAAAGCCCATGTGATTGCCAGAGAAGTTGGTGAAAAAATAAATAAGTGGACACCAGTAGCTATTCATCAAAATTTAATTGCTGGATTGACCCCGCCGGATGTGGACCATAAAGATGAAGAAACCCTAAAAATGAGTAAATCGAAACCGGGAAGCGCAATTTTTGTTCACGATACACCCGATGAAATCCGGGAGAAGATTAAAAAGGCTTTTGGACCACCAAAGGAAACCGAATTTAATCCACTGATAAATTGGGTGAAAACACTAGTGTTTTGGGGAGAAGAGGAAGGAAGCTTCACGGTTACTCGGCCGGATAAATTTGGGGGAAACGTGACTTACACTGAAGTGTCTAATTTAGTGGCAGATTATGCGTCTGAAAAATTATTTCCACTGGATTTAAAAAATGCGTTGGTGGAGTGGATCATCGCCAAACTGGAACCCGCCCGAAAACACTTTGAGGAGGCTGGACCTAAGGCTGGACTTGTCCGAATGAAGGAAATGATGGGGAACAAATAATCTCTTGACTTTGGGTTTTATTCGGGTTTTAATTGATTATGGAAAAAATAAAAACAGTCTCGGATATAGCGGTGTTTGGTCAGAAAAAGATTAGAAAATTGTGGGATGAGGAGAAGGAGATTTGGTACTTTTCGGTGGTTGATGTGATTGAAGCATTAACGGACAGTGTAGACGCGAGTGCTTATTGGAGAAAACTGAAACAGCGATTATATGAAGAAGGAAGTGAAACCGTGACAAAATGTCACAGTTCGAAAATGGTGGCACTTGACGGAAAAATGCGTGATGTGGACACGGCTGATACAGAAACCATGTTCCGGTTGATCCAGTCGATTCCGTCACCTAAGGCCGAACCGTTTAAGCTGTGGTTGGCTAGGGTTGGGTATGAACGAGTTGAGGAAACAGTTGATCCGGAAAAAGCAATTCACCGGGCGCTCAATTCTTATCTGAAACAAGGACGGACTCCGGAGTGGGTAAATTTGCGATTAAAAAGTATCGAAATTAGAAAAGATTTAACTGATGAGTGGCAAGAACGGGGTGTAAATAAAGGGAATGAATTTGCAATTTTAACCGATGATATTACCTATGCTTGGGCCGGGTTATCGACTAAACAATACAAAAAAATAAAGGACCTAAAGAAAGAGAATTTGCGGGACAATATGACCAACCTAGAGTTGGTGCTGAATATGTTAGCCGAAGCCAGCACTACTGAAATTTCTAAAGTTAAAAAACCAAAGAATTTTCCAGAAAATAGAAAAGTGGCACGGGAGGGTGGCGGAGTGGCGGGAGTGGCGAGAAAGGAAATCGAAAATAAAACCGGAAAATCGATAATTAGTGGACAGAAATATTTACACTAACGAATGACAGCGGCAATAACAGCGACAACGCCTTTGTCGAGAGGTGAGGGAAGAATTTTGTCAACGGAGAGCTCGGAGTCGGGAAGATAAGAGGCTAAAGCAAGGGCCGCCGCCAATTTCATGTCGTCAGTGATTTTAGTAACCCGGTGGTCAAGAGCGCCACGGAAAACGCCAGGAAAAGCCAGGACGTTGTTGATTTGATTGGGATAATCACTTCGACCCGTACCAATAATAAAAGCTCCGGCCTCTTTAGCGACCTGGGGATCGATTTCAGGAACCGGATTGGCCATGGCAAAAATAATAGGTTTAGAAGCCATTCTTTTAACCATTTCGGGTGTTAAAAGATTGGGGCCGGAAACACCAATGAAGACATCGCGACTAGTTACGGCGGTAGCCAAATCACCAGATAGATTTTGAGGGTTAGTAAAGACTAAAAATTCTTTTTTGGCGTCGTTGAGATCTGTCCGGTCTTTGGAGATAATACCCTTTGAGTCAACCATAATAATATCTTTAACACCAAAGAGGTAAAGGAGTTTGGAAACGGCGGTACCGGCGGCACCGGAACCACAAATGGTGACTTTAGTGGTGACCGCTTCCCTGCCGGAGAGTTTGAGGGAGTTAATCAGAGCAGCCAAAACAACAATGGCAGTACCATGCTGGTCATCGTGCATCACTGGAATGTTTAAAATTGCTTTTAACTTGTCTTCTATGTAGAAACAATTAGGAGCGGAAAAGTCTTCCAGATTGATACCGCCAAAACCGGGAGCGATATTTTTAACAATACTAATGACTTCGTCGGGATCCTGAGTGGCCAGGACGATGGGGTAGGCGTCGATACCGGCAAATTCTTTTAAAAGTAACGCTTTACCTTCCATAACCGGTAAGGCACCATAAGGACCAATGTTGCCGAGACCTAAAACAGCCGAACCATCGGAGACAACGGCGACTGCATTGGATTTGATCGAGTAATCATAAGCTTTTTCGGGCTCGACGGCTAGGAGCTTGGAAACAGCGGCCACACCAGGGGTGTAAGCGGTACTTAAATCTTCGCGGGTAACAATGGGGCCGAATTTACTAACAATGCCAATCTTTCCTTTAAACTGTTTGTGTTTATCGAGAGAGGCCTGGGAGTAATCCATGGGCCTATTATAGATGATATTTTTTGTTAAGCATTTTGTTTGTATTGACGGGCCAGGGGCATAATGAACTTATTGAGAAAAGAAATGTTTTGGTAAAGGAGGTTGGTATCGGGAAGGACTTCCCTGCTTCGAACAGCAAAAACGTGATGAAAAAGAATTAAATACTCGGAAGGAAGATCGATATCTCTAAGGTTTCGATAAGAATAGATAACTTTTCTGGTCTTAATAAATATCAAGGTCTGAAGACCGTAGAAAAAAGATTTGGTGAGATTGTCAATAACGGCAATGGTATCTTCTTGACGAGAAGAGACAACGGCAGCATAAGCCCGACCAAGAGAAAAAGCAACTGTTTCGACTAAATCGTTCGAATTTAAAATCGGTTTATTAATATTTTTAAAAACATTTTCGCCAAATAGAACTTTAGCGGTGTCGATTAGTTGGAGAAGATATAAGGATCTAGGGAAAGGAGTGTCGAGACAATTGTTTTGCAGATCTTCTAATGAGAAAGGGTAGATTTTGAGATTCTTCAGTTGGTGGTAGGTAGCTAAAATGCTTCGGGAGGTTTTTAAATTTTTCCGATAAATAACGCCAATTTCATAATCACTTTCGGAAACTGAATCATTACGGGACATTGAGCCATAAAGAAAAATACAGAGGGGTGAAGTGTCGCTAAATATTTTTGCTAGGACAGTTTGGATATGGGCGGGAATTTTAGGATCCATTGATAGTTGGCCAGAGGGCGGTGATGAGCTGAGCTTCGGACAGATTAAACTTTACCTTTAGTTCCTGATAAATAGTTTCAGTCACAAAGGGGATAAAAGGATGGAGAAGTTTGAGCGAAGAAACAAGAACCTCCAGTAACACCGGAACAACATCGGCGTCGCGGGATTTTGACTTTTCCAGGAAATCGTCGCAGAAGTCGTGCCAGAAAAAGTGGTAGAGGTCCTCAGAAGCTTGACCAAAGCGGTATTTATCTAAATTGGTGGTGGTAGACTTGACAAGTTCGGTTAAGGTTTTTATTATTTTTTTATCATCGGGATGATTGGAGATATTTTTTGGGCATTGGGGATATTTTTCTGAGGTCATTAAGACAAACCGAGCGGCGTTCCAGATTTTGTTGACGAAATTACGCTGGGCCCTGACTTTATCGTCTGACAATGGAATATCTGAGCCGGGGGCAATACCAAAAACCAAGGCCATGCGCAGAGCATCGGCACCGTACTTATCGACGATTTCGATGGGATTGATAACATTACCCTTGGATTTGGACATTTTGACACCCTTGGCATCAACTACCCGGGAATGCATGTGGGCAACTTTAAAAGGAACAACGCCTGTTACATACAACCCCATCATAACCATGCGGGCTACCCAGAAAAAAAGAATATCCCACATGGTATCCAGAACTGAGGTGGGATAAAAATATTTGAAATCGGGGGAATGTTTACCATCCGGTTCCCAGCCGAGAGTGGAATATGGCCACTGACCGCTACTAAACCAAGTATCAAAGACATCTGTTTCCTGTAATACACGAAGACCATTTTTCTGAGCTTCAACTTCTGATAGATAGTACTGGGTGTCGGCCGGAACCAGAAGGGTTTGTAAACCTGTGGAAATATCGACAAATTTATATGACTGAAGATTTTTCCAATAATCAGTAATTGGTTTTTTATCCGGGGTAAGGAAAGTGATCAAAATGTTTGGATTGTCGTCGAGGTTGTACCAAACCGGAATTCGTTGAGCCCAAACGATCTGGCGGGAGATGTTCCAATCACGAACATCTTTCATCCAACGTAAGAATTCTTTTTTGAAACGGGGAGGGAAAATGGTAATAGTATCTTTTTTGACAGCATCAATGGCCTTAGCAGCCAACGGCTTGATTTTGACATACCATTGAGGAGCAGTAAGGGGTTCAATGGGACGGTTACATTTATAGCAATGACCAACTTCGTGGCTATAGGGAACGGACTTTTCTAAAAGGCCGGCAGTTTCCAAATCTTTAAGAATCGCCTCACGACATTGGTTAGGAAAGAGGCCTTGATACTTTTGGGGAACATTGGTATTGGCCCGGCCATCATAGTCAAAAATGCGGATGAATTTTAAATTGTGTTTTTTGGCTAATTCATAATCTTCGGGTGAATGGCTAGGGGTAACCTTGACCGCACCGGTGCCAAATTTAGGATCAACTGAAGAATCGGCGATAATGGGAATTTCGGTGCCAACCAAGGGTAAGATAATTTTAGTACCAATTAATTTTTTATAACGGGGGTCGGATGGGTTAACGGCCACAGCAGTGTCACCCAACATAGTTTCGGGGCGGGTAGTGGCGACCGAAAGCGGACCATAGTTAATAAACCAGAGATAGGAAGCGACAGTTTTGTGGATGACTTCCAAATTACTAAAGGCAGTACCACAAAAAGTACAATAGTTGACAATTTTTTCATCGCGGTAAATTAGACCGTCTTGATGCATTTTTTTAAACACTGAATTGATGCGCCGATTATGGTGAGGTTCGTTGGCAAAGCGAAGACGGGACCAGTCGAGTGAAAAACCTAATCGCCTTAATTGGTTGATGGCAATGTCACTGTTCTGGTCGACATAATCGGCAATCATTTTATATAGTGTGTCCCGGTCATAATCGAAACGGGATTTACCATCTTTTTGAAGCTTTTTCTCAAAAACAAACTGAGTTTCAATGCCGGCATGATCGGTGCCGGGGAGCCAGAGGGTGGGATCCTGGAGCATCCGGTGGTAGCGAACCATTATGTCTTCGACGACATAGAGGGCGTGACCGGCGTGGAGGGGTTCGTTAGCGTTGGGAGGTGGCAAAATGATAGAAAAAGGTTGTCCGCCTGGGGCGAATTTCGCTTTGCTCAATTTGCTTATTTGCGGGGTAAAGGCGCCACTATTTTCCCAGTTCTTATAGATAGTATCTTCGAGAGCAGGCGAATAAACCTTGTCCATGGGCTTATTTTAGCATTAAGCCAAACACTTAATGAAGAATAATATAATAAGGTATGTCAGAGAAAAGAATTATTGAAGTGAAGTGTAAATGCGGCCAAGCTTTGGCCAGATATGAAAAGAACAAACGGGGAAAATTAATAAAAATGTATTTGGAAAGAATCATTAAGGATCGGGCCGGGGTGTTTCTAAATAAAGACCGCCAGATTAATGAAATAATAAGGTGTCCAAAGTGTCAGCAGAGAGTGGCCAGTGTGGTTTATATTCACGGAATGAAATCAGCTAAGTTGAATCAGGGCCAGATAATGCCGATAAGAACATGATCAGGCGGTGACCAAAGACTCATCGGTGAGGAGTTTACCTTTAGACTGGAGAGTCCAGAGGAGTCGATAAATACCGCCTTTGGCGATAAGTTCTTTATGTTGGCCGATTTCGGAAATAATACCGTTGTTTAACACCACAATTTTATCGGCATTACGGATGGTGGAAAAACGATGGGCAATGATGATGACGGTGCGACTTTTTGAGGCAAAATTAAGGGCCTGTTGAATTTTGCGTTCGGATTCGGAGTCAAGGTTGCTGGTGGCTTCGTCAAAAATTAAAATTTTAGGATCGGTTAGAAGAGCCCGAGCAATGGCCAGACGTTGTTTTTGACCGCCGCTGA
>JAGVHP010000042.1 GCA_020056515.1 Candidatus Shapirobacteria bacterium | reverse complement strand
GCTCTAAAAATATACTTTCTCAACTCACCGGAATCAAGTTAATTACCCACCCCAAAAACTTAGGCAAATCCCAGGCTCTATTAAGTGGGTTATTAGCTTCCAGAGGTAAAATCATTGTTTTTGTCGATAGCGATCTGGTAAATTTCACCCCTGATCACCTCCACCGATTAATTAAACCAATTCTTGATGGTTATGATATGAGTATCGGGGACATCAGACACAAGATATTATTCTTTTTTCAGACCTCCGGATATTCAGCCTTTTGCTCGGGGCAAAGAGCGTTCAAAAAACAGATATTAAAAAAGAATTTAGATACATTTTCTCCCAGTAGCTACATTGATGGCTTATTAGTTGAGATAAAAATGAATCAGAAATATTTTGGCCGGAAAAAAATCGCCAAAGTTCTTCTTGATGGAGTCGAGACCAGTTATAAGATATCAAAAGCCGGCATATCCGGTCTGCTAAATGATTACCGGGTAATGTGTCGCATTCTTAAATATTTAGGGCCAAAAGAAGAGCTAAGACAGCTTAAATTTGTCCGTCAATTACCCTATCTTTCAAATTAATTCTGCCAGTACTATCAGTCTCTGCCAATCAGTTCCAATCGGCCAACAAGTCTGAAGTATCAGTGTTTCCCTCTCCGGGTCGGAATAATTTAAATAGGAAATCTCCTTGGCTGAAACTATCATTTTTCTCATTACCCGATAGGTAAAATCATTTCCGCCGTAGCTAATAAAAATTTTATCTCCAGCTTGTAGTTCACCCAGCAGATAAAAAACTGCGTTTTTAGATACCATATCCAACCCCTGACGGGTGGAATGGGCAAAAATATAATTTGTTTTTCCTTTGCCGCTTCCCGGAGGGGAGCTTCCCTTAGCTTGCGCCACTACATCGGTTTTTAACACCTTTTTATATTCAGCCTGGTCGTATGGAGACACCCCCTCCACCACTTCCGATATCGCCATAATTTTGGGAATTTGAATCATGTATTTTTCGGTGTTCAGGAGCTGCGTATCCATTACTTCTGTTATTGTATCGGTTGGTGTTGTATTATACCGGTATATAGCGCCAATTAATGGATAATATAGAAAAGTTAAATATCCCAAAGAAAGACTTAAAACCAAGTTGGCAAAATAAAATATTATCTTCTGGGTTGATGTTGGGTTTCTAAAGATTACCCCGAACTTACCTCGTATTTTAACTTTCCTTTTTTTTGGAACTGCCCGGAAAAAATCCAACATTTATTTGACAAACTACTCGCTCTAGTTTAACATAACTTCTTATGGCAAAAAAAGATCTGTATCTTACAAAAAAGGCGGATCTTGCTGCCAATATTATTTGCCTCTCCCGTTAAGGGCCTAATCTTTCCCCCAAGATTGAAAGCCTGGTTGACAAAGAGGGTTTTTTTATGACCAGACAACAACTAACCAAAGAGGGTTACCAAAAACTACAACAGGAATTAACTGATCTTCGTGTCAGAGCTGATCATCTTATTAACCAGGTCGAAGAAGTCGCTCAGCCTGACGAATCTGGTGAGGACTCCTTAGTCTCTCAGCTCAAAGCCGAGCTGGAAGTAGTCAACTCCAAAATTGATTCCCTGGAAGAAGCCTTGGAAAATGCCGAAATTATCAATGGTCATGTTTCCAAAACCACCGTTGGTGTCGGTTCAAAAGTCAAAATTCGGGTATCTGGCAAAGTTGAAAAAACTTTCCATGTCGTCAGTGAGTTTGAAGCTGACCCCTCTGCCAACAAAATTTCCGATCAGTCTCCTCTAGGCAGGGCTCTAATTGGCAAAAAGGTCAATGATAATTTTGAAATCGAGGCTCCGGTGGGTAAATTAACCTACAAGGTGGTGTCAATCAATTAAACTTCCTGTAAAATAAGTTGTGTCAACTTTCGATGAAATTAGGCGTGTTCGGTTAGAAAAAGTAAAACTCATCCGCCAACTCGGCATTAATCCTTACCCATCTCAAAGCCAAAAAGATTATTCAAATACTGACGTTGTTGAAAAATTCAATAAGCTAGAAAATAAAAAGTTCCATGTTACTGGTCGGATTATTTCCTGGCGTGATCACGGCCAGTTAATCTTTTGCCACATTCAGGATCAGTCAGGCAAACTGCAAATATTTATCAAAAAAAATGATTTAACAGTTACCGACTCGACTAGCCAAACAATTGGCCCAGCCGATCTCAAACTGTTGGATATAGGGGATTTTATTGAGGTGTTTGGAGTTATTGGCAAATCAATTAAAGGTGAAGTATCGGTATTCCCCGGTGACATTAAAATACTTTCAAAATCAATCCGGTCTTTACCGGAGAAGTGGAGTGGCCTTCAGGATCAGGAAATAATTTTTCGCCGGCGTTATCTGGATTTAGTTATGAATCCGGATAGAAAAGAACTATTTATCAGAAAATCAAAATTTTGGAATTTTCATCGTCTCTTTCTTAAAAAACACGGTTTTATTGAAGTCGAGACTCCGATAATGGAGCTTGTCACCGGCGGCGCTGATGCTAGACCTTTTGTGACTCATCACCACGCCCTGAATCAGGATTATTATCTTCGGATTTCTACCGAGCTTTACCAGAAACGTTTAATTGGTGGTGGTTTCGAAAAGATATTCACTATTGGTCCCAATTTTCGCAACGAAGGTATCGACGACGAACACCTTCAGGAATTCTATCAGTGTGAATGGTATTGGGCTTACGGCGATTACCGACAAAATATGGATCTAGTCGAGGCCATGTTTAAATATATTTCTCAAAATCTTTATCATAGAACCACTTTCACCCGCGGTAAACATACCTTCAACCTTAATTGTAAATGGCCAAGAATAAGTTACGATAATTTAATCAAAAATCGCTTCTCAATTGATATTTTCAATGATTCAGAAGAAAAAATTCTTAAATTGTTAAAACAGCAGCAGATCAACATTGACGGACTAACCAATCGAGCCAGAATTGTCGATAATTTATGGAAGATTGTTTGTCAGGAAATTAGCGGACCGATCTTTGTCACTGATGAACCAAAATTTACCTCGCCTTTAGCCAAATCACATGCTGATAATGAATTAATTACTGAGCGCTTCCATGTCATTATCGCTGGTTCCGAACTGGGTAATGGATACTCTGAGCTCAACGACCCCGTTGATCAGTACCAAAGATTTTTAGACCAACAAAAAAATCGTGAAGGTGGCGATGAAGAAGCCCAGATGATGGATATTGATTTTGTGGAGATGCTTGAATATGGCATGCCGCCTACGACCGGATATGGCCAAAGCGAACGGATCTTTTGGTTTTTTGAAAATGTTACCGGGCGCGAAGGAACTCTTTTTCCCCAGGTAAAATCCGAAATATCCGCCGAAACCCGCCGTCTTTACCAACTTCCTAAAGTTGAAGCTAAAAATACTCAAATAAAAACAAGTCAAAAAGGAAATTTAAACAATATTTATAACATTGATCCGGCTATATTAAAAAATTACCCTTCAGTAAAAACAGGTATTGCCATAATTGAGGGAGTTGAGGTTAAAAAAAGCGATTCGAATTTAGAAAATTTAAAAAAAGAAGTCGAGCAAAAATATAAAGGTTTCACCTTGGAAGATATAAATAAAATTTCTTCAATCGAAGCCTACCGCAAATTTTTCCGGTCTTTCGGAGTTGACCCTGCCTCCCGACATCCCTCTCCTGACGCTCTTCTTCGGCGGATTGTCCAAGGAAAAGGTTTGTACAACATCAACACTCTCGTAGATGCTTATAACGTCGCTTGTTTAGAAACAAATTTAGGTATGAGTGCCATGAATCTTGATAAATTAGAGCTACCGGTTACTCTTAGATTTGCCAATGAAGGTGAACAAATTCTTTTGCTTGGTGGCGAAGAAAGCAAAACTACTAAAGCCGGAGAGGTTGTTTATACCGATTCCAAAGAAATTATTACTTTGGATCTTAATTATCGGGATTGTGATAAAACCAAGATCACTCTGAATACTGAAAATGTTCTTCTCTATGTTGATGGTTGTCCGGGTATTTCAGATTCTGAAATTGAAAAAGCACTTGATCGGGAAATTGAACTTATCCAAAAATTTTGTGGTGGCACTTTAAAGTTAAAAGATGTTTCAACCCATGTTTCCCTAAATCAAAAAATTATTGTCGGCCAGGTAATGGAAATCAAAGATCATCCCAATGCTCAAAATTTAAAAGTAGTTATAGTCAAAGTTTCAGAAACAGAAACCCACCAAATTGTCTGTGGCTGTGATAATTTCAAAGTCGGTGATTTTGTCCCGGTAGCTCTCCCCGGTACCTCCGTTCCCATTCCCGAGGGTGGTACTCAAACTATTGCCAAAATAAAACTTCGGGGTGTCGAATCCGACGGCATGCTTTGTTCTCCACTGGAACTGGGTATTTCTTCCGACCACGACAACATTCACATTCTTCCCAAAAAAGGGCAAAAATTTCTAGGTCAACCGATTTCAACTATTCTTTAGTTTTGTAGACTACGTCGCCGGTTTTGACGGCCGCCGTTACCTTCAGAGCCGCCTCTTTTCCCTTGGCTACTCCGTCCACTTGAGCATGCTCCACCTGCATCGATTCTACTTTCTGTTCTACTCCGGCTCCTTCCTCTCCGATTCGGACCATGTCACCGACTTTAATTGCGCCGTCAGTAGCTTCGATTACCGCTACCAGAATTTTGTCAAAAAAATGAACGACTTTGCCCACTTTTTGATATGTCATTTTTCTTTAAAAAACCTCTAACATGCTAATATTAACACATGTTTCCCGACCGTCAAAAGTATTTAGAGGCCGTCAAAGCTAATCTCGAACCTAATATTTTCAATCATTCACTGGCTTTGGAAGCCTGTATGGGTGGAATTTACGATTTCCTTCTATCCCAAAATCAGCTTTTACTCGATGAGCCATCTCGTGACGATTGGACTTTAGCTGGTTTGATCCATGACATTGATTTTGCCGGTGATACCAAAGAATCACATCCACTCAAAACCAAGGAAGTTTTAGTTAAATATGGTCTGGAAGTCAGTCCGGTTATCCATGAAATTATTCTGGCCCACGACGGCCGGCAGCAAAATGTTTACGATTCTAAGGCCAAATGGGCTATTTTTTGCGCCGATTCGCTCACCGGCCTGATCATGGCGGTAGCTTTTGTCTATCCCAGCCGGAAACTGGCCGATGTTAAGGTTTCTTCGGTGGTCAAGCGCTTTCTTAAAGAACCCAAATTTGCTGCCGGTACCCGCCGCGATGAAGTGGCTCTCTGCGCCGATGCCGATAAACTTGATATTCCTCTGGAAAAATTCATCGAAATTTGTCTGACTTCGATGCAATCCATCGCCGGTGATATTGGTTTATAAACAAAACATTTGCATTTTGACCAATAATCTATTAAAATACTTTTGTCTTTAACAATCAAAAAGGCGTTATATACCGAACTTTCCCTCGGTAAAGCTGGTTGGCGAAAACAGTTTTTAAACTGATTAAGTCAATCCGGGTGTTCCCGTAACAGAATGGAAGATGTGTCGGCAAGCCGGAGCATCAACTAAGATCCGAATGGTAACATTCGGACAAAACAAGGTGGCACCGCGAGAACCCTCGCCCTTGAGAGTCAAATTTTGGCTCCCGAGGGTGAGGGTTTTTTATTTTTCAAAATATGAAATATTCAAATCATTTTTTAAGTGGCTATACCAACATCTTTTTCGATTGCGATAGCACGCTAACTGCCATCGAGGGTATTGATTGGCTTGCCAAGATTAAAAACAAAACAAAAATTATTCAGGATTTAACATTGCAAACAGTGGAGGGAAAACTTCCGTTTGAATCTGTCTTAAAACTACGTCTTGATATTATCAAACCTTCCCGCGAAGATATTTTTAAATTGGGTAAGGAATATATTAAAAATTGTCTTCCTTATACCAAACAAGCTATTGCCCTTCTTCGTTGTTGTCATAAAAATGTTTTTATTGTATCGGGAGGTTATCGACCGGCAGTTAATCAATTGGCCCAATGGCTTGGTGTTTTGAAAAAAAATGTCTACGCCATTGATATATTTTTCAACCCCAATGGAACATATGCCGGAGTAGATACTGACAATCCCCTGGCAAGGCAAAACGGAAAAAAAATTATCATCAAAAATATAACCGCCAATCATAGTTCTATGTTAATCGGAGACGGTGCTACTGATCTGGAAGCTAGGGAAGTTGTCGATCTTTTTGTTGGGTTTGGCGGTGTCAAACGCAGACCATTAGTCGTGGAAAAATCTGATGTATTTATAAATTTACCCAATCTTATGCCGATAGTAGCACTTGCCAATGGTACTAAATTTATCTGTTACAATAAGGAGGAAAATGCTAGACCTAAATATCGTTAGAACCAATCCCGATTTAATTAGAAAGTCCCTCAAAGATCGCCAAAAAGACGTGAGTCTTCTTGATGATTTACTCAAGTTAGACAAAGAACATCGACAACTCCTGGCCGAAGTCGAAGAGTTCCGGGCTAAACAAAACACCATTTCAAAATCAGTTAAAGGCCAACCTACCCCCGACCAAATTACCAAGGGAAAAGAAATCAAAAATCAATTAAAAACCCTAGAAGAAAAACTAAAGACTAGCGAATTGAAACTTAACACTGTTTTGGAAGAAATTCCCAATACACCCGCCGATGATGTTCCGGTCGGTAAGGACGAAACCGGCAACGTGGTTATCAAAACTGTCGGTCAAAAACCTGTTTTTGACTTTACCCCCCTTGATCATCAGGTTTTGGGTCAAAAATTAAATATCATCGACAAAGACAAAGCCGGCCAACTCTCCGGCGCCCGCTTTGGCTATTATAAAAATGAAGGTGCTATTTTGG
>JAGVHP010000072.1 GCA_020056515.1 Candidatus Shapirobacteria bacterium | reverse complement strand
TATATCTGTTATCGAATTGTCGCTTCCACCACCCAAAAGGAAGGTACTTACGAAGGCAAACTTATTTATACCGCCACCGCCACCTTTTAAAATATGATCAAATCTGCCCCAAAAATTCTTTTTCTTTTAGCCTTTTCCTTTTTACTGGCCCCCGATTCCCTAGCCCAAGCTTTCCTGGGTGTCTCTGCCATTCCTCCCCGATTAGAAATTTCCGTTGAACCAGGTAAAACTATCACCAAAGAAATAAAAGTCAGAAATGAATCAGCCGTTGAAAAAATCATTTCAACTCAAGTCAAAGATTTTGTCGTGGTCGATGATTTGGGTACTCCGATTCAGGTTGAAAGTACCGGCGACTCCTCTAATCGCTGGGCCGCTTCTTCCTGGATCCAGATCTCATCCGCCAGTCTTAAACTGAAACCCGGTGAAACTAAAACTCTCATGGTTACTGTCATTGCTCCCGAAGACGCCCTTCCCGGTGGTCACTACGCCGTAATTCTTCATTCTCCCCAAAACGAAACCACTCTCTCTGAAACCGGTTCCCTGATTGAAACCAATGTCGGCACCCTTGTCTATGTCACTATCCCCGGTGATATCAAAGAATCTGCCATGATTAAGGACTTCTCCGCTCCCCGACTTTCCGAATACGGCCCGATTGATTTCCGAGCTACCGTCACCAATCTTTCCGATATTCATATCACCCCTGTTGGCCAAATTAGTATCACCAACTCATTGGGTTTCAAAACCGCCACCCTACCTCTGGAAACTGTCAACATCTTTCCTTATACCAGTCGTGAATATCATCAAACCCTTAACCGCAAATTAATGTTGGGCCGATTCCGGGCAAACTTTATCGCTGCCTACGGCACCACCGGCCAATTAGTCAACGCCACTCTTTTCTTTTGGGTTATTCCCTGGAGACTCATCTTAACTGTCGTCGCTATCCTCCTAATCATTATTTTAATTGCCAAACTAAACCGAAAATCTAAAATTGATAAATCCCCCAACTCTCCCAAAGTGGAAGAGTTGGAAAAAGAGTTAAGTGCCCTCAAGAAAAAATATCAGGACCGAAAATAGTATTATAAATCGTGATCGTTAATCACTCTGTTGCCGTTTCGGCTGCCATCCCTGAAAACCATTTAACCATTTTTGGCTATACCTCCCCCCTCTCTCGGGTTGAAATTAGTAACCCCAGTATTTTTTCGGTTACCTTTAGCCACGAAGATGGCTATTTTATTTTTGACAAAATTTATGTTCCTAAAAACACCGGCGAGTATTGCCTGTCATCCGCCGACGACAACTTCCGCGCCACCCCTCCCCTTTGCCTACCGGCTCCGCCACCCACCAATACCTCCACCGACATCGGTCCGATTGTCCTGGCCCCCACCCTATCTCTGGATAAAACCTCCGACCATCAACTAATTAGTTCCGGCCAAAGTACCCCCAACTCTACCCTAACTCTCTATTTTTTCCAAACCGAAAAACAACCAAAACTTGTCAAAGCCGCCTCTGCCATCAGTTTGCCCCAACTAACCACCACTACCGATTCCACCGGCCATTTCAGCCTCAATCTTCCCAATCAATATATCTCCGACTTTCGCTACTTTGCTTCCGTCATCACCCTGGAGGGTCTGCCCTCCGCCAAATCCAACACTCTCTTTTTCACCTTCCCCCAATCATCGAATTTTTGGTTTCTCCTTCTCTTTCTTCCCTTATTACTTCTTTTGTTATTTTTCCGCCACCGGAAAGTTCGCCATCTTCCGGCAGTTATCCCTCCATGTCTACCAAGTCTTTAATCTCCATCATCATTCTTCTTGTCGGCCTGACTTTCGGCATTATTTTAGTTTCCCGTACGACTATTTTCTCCCCCCGCGCCACCTCCTCCAATCAAAACGCCATCAACATTCAAAACTCCTATCTCTTTGCCTCCCCCCTCACTGCCAAAGCCGATGGCAATGAAAAAATCCGTCTGACTGTTTTTCTTTTAGACAACCGCGGCATCGGTGTTCCCCAAAAAAAAATTGATCTCTCCCTTCCCTCCGCCGTTCACACTATCGACACCCAATCCACCACCGACGATACCGGCAAGGCCATTTTTGACGCCTATTCCACCACCGCCGGCTCTTTTGAAATCAATGCTCAAGTCGGTAATACCCGCTTGCCTCAAAAAGTGAAAATAACATTTTATTAAAACTCCTTCCTTTTTCAAACCCTATCCCTTTCCCAACATTCATTTCAAATCTCCTTCCCCTTCGGGGCTTTCCCCTTTGACAAAAGGGGAACTAAATACCAAAGACTAGTTTTTCTCTTTCGTTTATTATATTTTTCAGGTCATCTTTTATCTTACTTAATTCATTTAATACTTGATCGTTGGTATACCTGATCGTTTTAATACAATATTTTTCTAAAAATATGTCTCTCTGGAAATCCAAGTATCTTTTGATTTTATGTGAATCACCATCTATTTCTATCGCTAACATCAATTTTGAGCAATAAAAATCCAAGATATATCTATTAATTGGTTTTTGTCTCAAAAATCTGTATTTTATTTTGTCATACTGCAATACCTCATCCCAGAATATTTGTTCCGCCTTGGTTGGATTATTTCTATATCTTCTGGCCATTATTTTCAACTCATTAAGATATTTCAAATTACCGTTCTTACCTCTACCATGTTCATCGATCAGATAATCATAGTGCATATCAACATATTGTTGTTTAGTTCCCCTTTTGTCAAAGGGGAAAGCGTCCCGCCACTGCGGGACGAAGGAGATTTGTTCTATAATTAATCAGTGTCTCACCTTTCTTTCAAATCTCTTTTTATCATTGTTTTGTTTTTATTAATCCCGATTGTTTTTCTTTTACGTCTCCAGGAAAAAGGTAAAACTGTTTTAGCCGAATGGTGGAACGATTCCTGGTCCTACCGTCAGGCCATCAACATCTCCCTCACTCTGTTGGCGAAACCAACGTCTACATTATCGCTACCGTCAACATCGGTATGTCAAGTACCCCTTTTGTCAGACCACTTTGCGAAATTGAATTTGGCGTAAATTGTGTTGCTGCCTAAACTGCGTCGGGGACATCTTTAAACTGGTGTGGATTCTTCTTTGGTTGTAGTAATTGATGGTCTGGTGAATAGCCTCAACAAAGTGGCCAATGGAGTCAAACCTATCAAACTCCAACCCCAGGTCAGTT
>JAGVHP010000071.1 GCA_020056515.1 Candidatus Shapirobacteria bacterium | reverse complement strand
GATGAAAAAGGATAAAGAGTTTAAACAATAGCGGATTGACGGAATTTTTCTTTGAGTTTGAGCCAATGGGGTGATTGGCGGCATAATTTACTGGAGTCGGAAGGATTTTTTAGAATGGTTTTAATCAACTCTTCAAGGAATATAGTATTTTGGGAGCCTTTAATGAGGATGGTGGATTGAGGGGGCAGATTCTGTTTTAGATAGTCGGCGGCCTGCCACCAATAGAGGAATTTTTGGGCTTTGGGGCCGAAATATTTTTGGGTAAGGGGACCGACGGAAATTATTTTATCGGCCGATTTAAGAGCCTGACGATAGATTTTTTGGTGTTCAATAATAGTAGAGTCACCAAGTTCACGCATGTCTCCAAGAACCACCAAGTGAGGAGAGGGAAAAGAATGGAGAAGGGTCAACATTTCAATACAGGCAAGAGGAGAGGAATTGTAGGAGCTGTCGATGATAACAGAGTTTTTGATACCGTCGAGAAGTGAAGAGCGGCTTTCAGGCAAACAAAGATATTTTTGGAGATTAGTGATGGTTTCTGATTCTGTTAGACCTATTAATTTGGATAAGTCGATGGCGGCGCTAAGGGTATCCTGATAAGCATGAGGTAGGGCAAATTTAGGAATATTGATTTTTATTTTAGAAATATTAATTAATTTTTTAGGATGGGAATATTTTTTAACCAGAGGATCGTTGAGATTGACGATGCCGATGGGTGAAAGATTAATCATCTTGGCTTTTTCAAAGGCGATTTGATCAAGACTGTTAAAATTTTGCTGATGAACCGATGAGACGTTTAAGAATATGCCGATATCAGGCTTAATAATGGATAAAAGATAGTCCATATTTTTAGGTGAATATTGAGAATCAATACCCATTTCGACCAAAAAGATCTGATAAGTTTTCCAATTAAATATAAATTGGATTGGACATAGAATAAATATTTTTAACCAACCAAACGGGGAATAATTATTCATTTTGAGATCAAGAATGGAGAGGGGAATGCCGGTTTCGGAATTGCCATGAGAATTGGTTTTGATTTTGAATTGAGGTCCGAGAGCAGCTTGGCAAGCTAAGAGACAGGAGGTTTTACCGGCAGAGCCGGTTATACCGACAATAATTAGTTTTTTGCCTTTGATTTTTTGAATAAGTTTTATTTTCAAGAGATGAGCTTTGGCAAAAAAACGAAGATATCTGAGGGCAAAATAGGAAAGGATTCTTTTCACTCATATATTCTATAATAGGTAATGGCAAAAAGGTTAAAGGTGGCCGTGTTGATGGGAGGAGAGAGCAGTGAGAGAGAAGTGTCTCTGATGACGGGACAGGAGGTAATGAAAAATCTTGATTTACAAAAATATGAGGTAGTGGCGGTTGATGTACCAAGGGAACTAGATAAGGTTAAAGGAGTCGATCTTGTCTTTTTAGCATTTCATGGCAAGGGGGGAGAGGATGGAGTGGTTCAGGGATATTTGGAGACGCAAGAGATTGGATACATCGGTTGTGGGGTAACGGCTTCAGCGGTGGGGATGGATAAAGTGATTTTTAAAAAGGTGATGGAAAACAGCGGATTTCTGATGGCTAAGGAAACTAACAAAGTGCCTTGTGTAGTAAAACCCAGTAATGGCGGGTCGAGTGTGGGGGTGAGTATTGTCAAGAGCGAAGTAGATTTAAAAAAGGCTATTGATGAGGCCAAAAAATATGATACTAAAGTAATAATTGAGGAATATATAGAAGGGTTAGAGGTGTCCTGCGGGGTAATAGGTAATGAAAATCCGACGGCTTTGCCGGTAATTGAAATTAGGCCTAAAAAAAAGTTTTTTGATTATGAGGCAAAATATATAAAAGGGATGTCGGAGGAAATATGTCCGGCCGAAATTTCAACAGACCTGACGAAAGATATACAGGAAAAATCAGTTGGAGTATTTAAGGCCATTGGTGGTCGAGGTTATGCCCGGGTGGATTTTATTATTAGAAATGGGATACCTTATTTATTGGAGATAAATACTTTGCCGGGGTTGACAGTCAACTCATTAATACCCCAGGAAGCGGCAGCGGCGGGGATTAATTATCCCCAATTATTGGATAAAATAATCGAGCTGGCGCTAACATGATCCGAAACTGGATTGACAAAATTATTGGCAATTGGGAGAGGAAACTCCTACCGGTGAACCGGATTGAAATTGACGCGGAAAGGATGTTAAAGAATTTTGATGAAGTCAAAAAGAAATCAGGAACGGAGGTGTGGCCGGTATTGAAGGCCAATGCTTATGGCGGGGGACTGGAACAGGTGGCCAAAATATTAAGGGCCAGAAAGTACCGTTATGCAGTGGTGGATAGTTATTATGAGGCTTTGCGAATATGGCGGGTGAGCCGGCAAAAAATACTACTGATTGGGTCACTGCAGCCGTCAAATTACTCTAAAATTAACTGGAGGCGGGCGGCACTGATGGTGTCGGATATTTCTCAAATTTGGGATCTGGTGACTTTGGGTAAAAAGGTCAAAATTCATTTGAAAATAAATACCGGCATGAACAGACAGGGGATAGAAGTGGAGGAAATACTGGAGGCATTGAAGGTAATTGCCGGGAGCGAAAATATAGAGTTAGAGGGATTAATGTCGCATTTGGCGGACACGAACGACAGTGTTTGGACTAAAGATCAGGAGGAGAAGTTTGCCGAGGCGATAGATATCGTAAAACGAACCGGTTTTAAGCCAAGATATTATCATTTGGCAGCCAGTGGTGGAATAGGAAAAATAGCCATAAAAGAATTAAATGCGGTCAGGGTGGGGGTTGATTTATATAAAGGAGCCATAAGATTGGTGTCAAAGATAGTTAAGGTAAGGCAAGTTGCGGTCGGTGAAAGAATTAGTTATAGCGGTACTTATAAATTTAAAAAAGGATCGTGGGTAGGAGTAATACCGGTGGGTTATTATGAAGGACTAGACAGAAGGTTAAGTAATAAGGGGTATATAAAATACAATGGCGAGTATTATCCGATGGTGGGGAATATATGTATGAATATGTGTCTGGTCAATTTTGGGGAAATAAAACCGAACTTATATGATGAGGTAGAGGTGATTGGCCAGAGTGGCCAAAACTCAATTGAAGAAATGGCTAAGATTGTGGGGACGATTCCCTATGAGGTGATGGTAAAACTAAACGAATCAGTCAGGCGGGAAATTGCGTAATTTTTAGATCCCGATCCGGCAGTGGCCGGATTTCGGTTAAGATTACTTAACCTCAACCTTAATACCCGGACCCATGGTGGCACAGAGAACCAACTTTTTGATTTGGGGAGCTTTAATCACCTTAATTAGTTCCTCAATATTGGCCAAAAGCTCTTTTTCTGGTTGGGAAACTTTACCGACTATTTGATGCAAAACCGGAGCAGTTTTTTCGCATTTAAGGGTGGTCTTGGCTACCGACAATTTCTTTAAAGCTTCTTCCGGTTTATCGGTTAAAGTGCCGTTTTTGGGATTAGGCATGAGGCCGCGGGGTCCTAAAGTACGGGCAAAAGGCAGAAGTTTAGGCATAGTCACCGGGGTGGCAATTAAGATGTCAAAGTTGGTTTTACCATCTTTGATTTCGGCTAAAACGGCATCATTTAAAATAACTACTTTTTTAGCGGTGGTTTCAAGATGGGGGAAATTGACATCTTTTGGGATGCTGGTTTCAAAAAGGAGGACATGAGCTTCGACTTTACCATCGAATTTGGAAATCGAGGTCAACTTGACCAATGTAATAGCTTCTTTAAGGGGGTAAAGTTTGTTGATGTCGTACTTCTGGCGAGCGGCAAGATATTTTTTGCCGTGACTGGTTTTTATAACGGTTTTGGTGGATTTTTCTTCAACGTCAGGAGTTTTTTTAACTTCTTTTTTTTTAGTTGAAGTTTTACGAGTAATCTTTTTAGGAGTTTTCTCTTCCACAGCAGGTTTAGTTTTCTTTTCTGGTGTAGCTTTGCTCATGATTTAGATAAATAGATAATTAGATAAGCAGATAAATAGTTAGTCGATGACTTCGAAACCCATGGAGACGGCAGTGCCGGCAACCATACGGGCGGCGGCGGTGAGATCTTTGGTATTGAGATCAACCATTTTGGCTTCGGCAATTTGCTTGATTTGACTTTGAGTAATTTTACCAACGGTTTCGCGACCAGTAAGGCCACTGCCTTTGGCGATACCGGTAACTTTTTTGATCATGTCGGAAACAGGCGGTTTTTTGAGAATGAAGTCAAAAGAACGGTCTTCATAAATAGTGATAATGGCAGGGATGAGAGAGCCTTTCATATCTTGGGTTTTTTCATTGAATTCTTTGCAGAAATCCATGATTTTGATCCCCTGGGGGCCGAGAGCAGTACCAACCGGAGGAGCGGGGTTGGCGGCACCGGCTTGGATAGCGAGTTTAACGACAATTTTGATTTTTTTAGGCATATATTAATCCCTCTTTAATTCTCTCCTCTTCGAGGATCTAGAGACCTTCGGCAAGGGAGAACGTTATTTATAATTAATTTATTAATTTTCATATTGATTCCCTCCTTGTCAAAGGAGGGTTAGGGAGGATTACAATTCTTTAGTAACCTGTAAAAAGTCGAGTTCAACCGGGGTTTCGCGCTCAAAGAAGGAAACGAGACAGCGAAGTTTGCCTTTTTCCTGATCGATACTATCTATAGTACCGATGAAGTCGGCGAAAGGACCATTGGTGATTTTGACGACATCACCAATACCAAAAGGAGCTTGATATTTGGGTTTGTCTTCTTCGGTGGTTTTAATGATATTGTCAACTTCGCTCTGCGAGATAGGGGTGGGTTTGTTGCCGATACCGACAAAACCGGTAACTCCGGGGGTGGTGCGGACGGTGACCCAGGAATCGTCAGTGACGATCATTTGGATTAAAACATAGCCGGGGAGAGTTTTTTCCTGAGTTTTGACTTTGGCGCCGCGGCGGATGACCATTTTACTTTGAATCGGGATAATGGCCCGGAAAATGTGGTCCTCGAGACCCATGGTTTTGATCCGGGTTTTGAGGGCATCAATAACTTTATATTCGTGGCCGGAATAAGTGTTGATGACATACCAGGCAGCGTCGATACTGGGGGTGGCCGAAGACAGCTGAAACGAAAATTCCTTTTTAGAGGTTTTGGTTGAGTTGTTAGGCATTGATTAGTTTGAAAGTTAAAAAGTTTGTAAAGTAATTTAAATTAAATTATTTTTTAACTGATTTAATTGTGGGAGTGGGGGATACTCCGATGGTGGGAGTGAGGCTCTGACTAATAGTGGGAAAGCTGGTCTCCGGGTTATTTTGAACGCCTTTGTTTTGTTGGCGGCCCAATAGGCTGATGCCTTGAGTAAAAATGAAGTCAAATCCACCCAAAATCAGGGAGATAATAACCGAGATCGATATTACCACAATCGAGAGCTCTAATAAAGTATCTTTTTTGGGCCAGGAAATATTTTTAAATTCCGCCCTGACTTCCCGAAAGAAGTTAACCACTGCGTTCATGGGGGTATTATAGCAGGGATTGGGGTAAAGTTGGTGTTATGCTAGAGATAATTAATGTCGTTTTTAACGGTAAAGTTTTTAGGATTTTTTTTGATGGTATGGGGGCTATCGATAGTTATTCGACCCTACAGAAAAATTTATAAAATTTTTTTGATTGCGGTTAATTTTATCTTTTACGGGTTTTTCGGACTGGCGGGAGTGGGGATTCTGGTGATTGACGCGTTTCTAAATTTCGGGTTTCTAAAAATTCTTGAGAAAAGAAGATGGGGCGGGTGGGTTTTAGGATTGGCAATAGGGTTTAATTTAATACTTTTGAGTGGTAATAAATATTTTAACAACGGGTGGGATGTGGTGGGAATGGAGATAATAGCACCGATTGGAATTTCCTTTTTTAGCTTCAAGATAATCAGTGTTTTGATTGATACGTATCGGCAAAAAATTAGAGTAGGAAATTTGGTGGATTTTTTGGCTTATGTAAGTTTCTTTCCTCAAATATCGGCCGGACCAATAGCGAGATTCAAAGAGTTTAGTGAGGATTTAAACAGGGAAAACGAAATTGACCGGTCGAAGTTTTGGGTGTTATTAATCAGTGGGTGGTTAAAGATGTATTTGATTGGTGGGATATTATTTGATGTAGTTAATCAGACGATAAACTCACCCCAGAATTTTGGCCGAGCGGATTTGGTTTTGGGGATGTTAAGCGTTAGTTTTTTTATTTTTGCTAATTTTAGTGGCTATTGCGATATTTCGGAGGCTCTGGCGATGGTATTGGGCTTCAGAACTCCGAAAAATTTTAACAGTCCTTATAGATCGGTTGGGTTTAGAGATTTCTGGCAAAGATGGCACATGAGTTTGTCGGGGTGGCTCCGAGATTATCTGTATGTGCCGTTAGGAGGAAACCGGAAAGGGGAGGGGAGAAAATATGTTAATTTATTGACGGTGATGACAATTGGGGGGATTTGGCACGGAGCCGGAATTAATTTTTTGGTTTGGGGAGGACTGCATGGAATCATGCTAATGGCTACCCACTTTTTAGATGATTTTGTTTGGTCAAAGTTTGTCAGAATGGCTAAATGGGTAAAGGTGACGGGTAAGGGTTTGGGGTGGTTTCTGACTTTTGGGTTGATTAATATCACTTGGATTATTTTTTATCCAAAAAGTTTAGGGATGTCGATTAAATATTTTGAGTTATTAATTTGGACTGGAGAAACCCAGACAGTGTTGTGGTCAGGTGGGGTAATGGGTGGATTGATATTGGCAGGGATACTAAGTATTTGGGGAGACAAATTTGAAGAGATAACTACTAAGATATTGACAGGGGTTCCCGCGGTAGCCAGATACTTAATATTAGTAGCGGTATTTTATTTAATTATAATTTTTGGACCAAATAATTATGTGGCTCCGGCGGCTTATTTTAACTTCTAATAGTAGAAGAGAAATAGTGGGGTTGTGGTTATTGGCAATATTGGTATTGGTGTCAGTAGTGTCGATTTTTAAAATCAAAAAGTTATTAATTAGGCCGGTGGAAATTATTAATGTACCGGTTTTGACTGCAACCCCGACCCTAACAGAGAAGAAAAAAATAAATAAAATTTTAATTATCGGGGACTCGATGATAGTGGAGGGATTTGGACCCAGACTGGAGAACGATTTATCGGTCTATTCGGATTTGGAAGTTAAAAGAAGGGGAAAATATTCAACCGGATTAAATAGAAGAGATGTTTTTGGTTGGAAAAAATATTCACTGGATTTAATTGAGGAGGATAAACCGGAAGTGTTAGTGGTTATGTTTGGAGCCAATGATAGCCAAAATATTTTGGATGATTCGGGTCAGCCATATCGGGTGAGTGATCCGGAATGGGATGAAATTTATACCCAGAGAGTGAGGGAGTATATGGTGCTAATTAGCCCGAGGGTGGAGAAAATTTATTGGGTAGGACAGCCGGCGGCCAGAGAGCCGGTATTTTCCGGGCGGTTAAAATATCTGGATGAGATTTATGAGAGGGAGGCGCAAAAATGGAATAATATCAAATTTATTTCGACTTGGGAAAGGTTTACGAGTGAAGGAAAGTATCAAGCGGTGGTAGCCGATGATGGGGGTTTGAGACAAAGAGTAAAAACCGATGACGGGATTCATTTGACCTATCACGGGTCAAAAATCATGAGCCAGTTGGTGATTGGGGTACTAAAACAGGATTTTGAGTTGGAATAGGACAGCCGGTTATTTCTCGGATTGAGGAAGGCGGAGTGCTAATCCTTGAACGAGACCTCTAGCGGCTGATAGTTCGTTAGTTCTATTATTAAAGAAATCGCCAAGCTGTCTGGACTCCCCAACGTAATTATTCAAGTGTTCTTCGGTGGTGTTACGACGTTGATTCACGGCATGTTTTAATGGGTATTCTTGGAGCATTTTAACCGCGTCGAGAGCAGACATTCTTTCCCAACCTGCGCCCATGTTTCCCATATCAATGGTTATAGATCCAGCTGTTTCAGTTACTTTACTCATAAATTTCGTGGTCATCATGTTTCTCTGGGCCGAAACCTCCTGACGGGCTTGATTTAATCGCTGATCTATCGCCTTGATAATATCAT
>JAGVHP010000028.1 GCA_020056515.1 Candidatus Shapirobacteria bacterium | reverse complement strand
ACTCCAAATGACTTTTATTCTTACGGGTGAAACCCATATCGATCGTTTTGGGCCTCGTCAAATAGTTGTCGATCCACGCACCGGCTTAAAACACGACCTACCACTTCACCATATCCCTGTTTACAGACTAGCCGGATTAGCTTCTGACGGAAAAAGGGTTTTGGTTCAAGATCAAGACGGACTTGTTCACGATGTCCCTGTACCGGTTGCCGCTGCTTTAGTCGAATCCAGACTATTTCCTTAATGTATATTCTTGGCATTGAAACCAGTTGTGATGATACCTGTGCGGCAGTTTTACAAAACGACCGGATCTTATCCAATGTCATTTCTTCCCAAATCAATCTTCATTCTATCTATGGCGGTGTCGTCCCTGACATTGCCAAACGAGCCCATCAACAGCGTCTTCCCGCCATTGTCTCCTTAGCCCTCAAACGATCAGGAATTAAACTAACCGACATTGACTTAATTGCCGCTACCCGAGGACCTGGTTTAGGAATTACTTTAAGTATTGGTTACAATTTCGCCAAAGAACTGGCCAAAACTAATCACATCCCCTTCGTAGCTGTCAACCATGTCGAGGGCCATTTGCTCTCCGTCTTTCTCAAAAATAAAAACGGCTCACCCCATATTTTGCCTCGTTTTCCTTTTCTTGGCCTGACTGTCTCCGGCGGTCATACTAAAATGGTGCTGATCAAAAAAATTGGCGATTATCAGGTAGTGGGGGAGACTCTGGATGACGCTGCCGGCGAAGCCCTGGATAAATCCGCCAAACTTTTAAGCCTCGGTTACCCGGGCGGTCCGGTTATCGAAAGAGTCGCTGCCGTCGGCCAAACCGACTTTTTAAAATTACCCCAACCACTTCAACCTAAAAATATTTTAAATTTCTCTTTTTCGGGGTTAAAAACCTCTTTCTATTATCAAATCAAAGATTGGCCGGCTGCTAAGATTGCCTCTCACCTTTCCGATCTTTCGGCCACAATTCAGGCCTCGGTTTTCGAGCACTTAATCCGCAAGTTTTCCTTAGCGATTGATTTATGTCGCCCCACCTCCCTTCTGGCCTCCGGCGGTGTCTTGGCCAATCTTACCCTTCGCCGCCAACTGCGCCAACTTGCCAAAACTAAAAAACTCCCTATCTTCTTCCCG
The DNA here is from genome assembly GCA_020056515.1 of Candidatus Shapirobacteria bacterium. Classification (GTDB taxonomy): domain Bacteria; phylum Patescibacteriota; class Microgenomatia; order UBA12405; family UBA12405; genus UBA12158. Next base: position 10,832 of record JAGVHP010000028.1, on the reverse strand, counting down.
CCACAAAAGAAACTCAATACCGACAATGCCGCCATGATTGCTCTTGCCGCCCTTTATCGTTTTCAAAAAAATAAATCAATCAATGATCTTGAATTAGACATTAGTCCCAGGTTAGAATTATAATTGGTCATGCGTATCCAGCTTTATGATCGTGGTTCACCGGCCGGAAAAAAAATGTTTACTGATATTGAAATTATTGCCAAGCGTCTTCAAATCGATTACGACCCCGAGTATATTTCCGACATGCACCGGGTTTATTCCCTGGGCCTGCAGGGAAAAACAATTTTATTAATCAACAACGAAGTCGCTCTCATCGACAAATACCCACCGGCCAAAGAATTGGAAGCTATAATTTCAGATTATTTGGAATAGACCTTATTGGCTTTTTCTAGTCAAATTCTCCGCTAATTTATCCGGATTATTATTCATTTTTCCCACCCTTAAGGCACCTCGATGATAAGCGTTTAACCATTTACAAGACTCGTATAAACCAGTATCTATCGCGATAAAAGGGTTGGGTGGTCCTTCCTCTTCCACTTTTGCCACATAGACACCCTCAGGTAATCCTTCAACTCTCGGCAAAGCTCTCCTAATCACCTCAGCGTATCCTTCTACAAACAATTTCGATATTACAAAATTTTCTGTCATATTTTTAATAAATTAACAACTTTTTATCCCCCCCGAACCTCTAATAATTCAGCTAATACCCTATATGTCGCCTCTGAACCTATTCCAACCGCAATACCTGCCATAACAACTCTATCTATGGCAACCATGACATCTCCTGCGGATACTGGTTGACTCCTCCGTGCGGCGACATTTTTCCTTACTGAAGCAATCAACATCTCTTCCACCTCATTTTTGGTGGGTAATTCGGGATTTAGTTTATATTTAGCCATATGGGTTGTTAACAACCAACCGCAGCGACTTCATCAGCCGTTAATAAAGCATTTTTTTCATTTAGACCAACCGGCCCAAAAATAGTATCCACGTTATTTTGCATACCCGCATTATAGGATAAAGAAAGGGAGTTTCTTGACACCAATCTGACTTTTTGGTATCCTATAACAATGTTAAATGAAGCCAAATTAGCCAAGGATCCATTGACCTACTTCACCAAAGAAGAGTCCAAGACGCTTGAGGCTCTAGTACAAAAATCAGATTCAGTGGTGTCCAGAGACGAAATCGCTCAAGCCATCTGGGGTCAAAATTGGCTTAAAAGGTATTCCGACTGGCAAATCGACCGCCTGATTTACTTGGTTCGTCGCAAACTTTCTTCTGCCTATACCATCAAAACTATCCGTAATCGTGGTTATGTCTTTATTTCAAACAAAAGTACTATCCCTCACATTCCTACCCCCCGAGTTGAGGGTACTACCCCCACTCAATCTTATTTGGAATATATGAATAACCCCCAAAATCCCCGAAAAGTTTTATTCGACCTATTTTCTGCCGCCAAACGCGAACAAATATTACCCAAAATTAAAAAAACTAAACTAATCTTAGTCGTCAATTCTTTTTCCGCCGACAACGTCGAAGCTGCGGCTAAAGTATTCCCCGGTTCCGAAGTCTATTTTTCCAATTTTGATTCTCGGGCCCTGGCTCTCCACCAGAATCAAATTGATAAATTATCTTTACCTTTATTTCACACCACTTACGATGACCTTCGCCACTCCCGCTTAGCTGATTCTACCTTCGACCTGATCATTAATGATTTTCGTCTTAATTTCAACACTACTCATTTTCAAAACCAACTGGCTACGGGAAATATCTTTCGTCTTTTAAAAACCAAAGGCCAAGTTATTATTTCGGTGGTTATCGACCCTCGTCACAAAGCTCTTCGTTTTTATCAACCCTGGACTTTTCAGGCTCAGGAAGGTTTGACCCGTTTTTGTTTTACCACTGTTTATTATCAAAAATTATTTCAAGACTGCAGTTTCAAAATTGTCGCCGACTTCGATCAAAAAAACGGCCGTCTCTGGCGCCCTTCCTACCGCCGTTTTTTACTGCAAAAATAATCTCCTGGCATTTTCATCTAGTATTTTTTCAGTTTCGTCAAAACTCATCCCCCAGATCTCTGCTATTTTTTGATATACATACTTTACATTTTCGGGAGAATTTTTTTGCCCCCTGAATGGCAGGGGAGTCAGCTCGGGCGAGTCGGTTTCAGCCAAGAGCCTCTCGTGGGGTATTACCTTGACCACCTCCACCAAACCCTCCTCATAAGTCACATTTCCGTCTATTCCAAAAAACCAGTCTTTACCCAAATCCAATACTTTTTGAACTCTTTTTTTACCCCCAGTATAACAATGAACTACCCCTCTGGTATTGCTTCCCCTTAATATATCAAACACTTCCTCCACTGCTTTTCGGGCGTGGACAATTAGAGGCTTATTATATTTCTTGGCCAGCTCAATCTGTTGTCTAAACAACACCTCCATCTCTTGAAAGTCCCCCTTGTCAAAGGGGGATTTAGGGAGATTGGAATAGTCCAGTCCACATTCTCCCACTGCAATTATTTCTTGATTTTCTTTTAATAATTTTTCTAAATTCGTAATTGATAATTCGTAATTCGTAATTGTTTCCCGTGGATGTATTCCTACCGCCGCCAACAGTCTTTTGTCTATTTTTGCTAACTCAACATTAGATATTGACGTTTCCATATTTGCCGCTGACAAGATTACAAAGTCAAGTTCACCTATCTTAAAATCATTTAAGTCTCCCTTGTCAAAGGGAGATTTAGAGGGATTTACATGGGCATGAGTATCAATCATATTCTCGGAAACAACGGTTTTTCCAACGGTTTTATTTCCTCACCCAATACCTTTTCAACCAATCTACACGTTTCCGGCATAATTGGTTTTAGGAAAAACGCAGCATGTCGCAAATTATTGACACACTCGGTCAGCACCTCGATTCTTTTTGGATCTGTTGCTTCTAATTTCCACGGCGCCACTTCATTTAGTCGGTTATTTGACTTATCGATAAATTTTTCAAACACCCACCCCATCGCCTCACCCAGTTTCAATTCATCAATTAATTTCGAAAAAGTCTCCCTTTCCTCAAAGGGAGATTTAGAGGGATTTTGAATTCTTAATCCTTCCCCCAGCTTACAAACTCTACTCACTAAATTTCCCAGATTATTGGCCAAATCAGCATTGTATTTTTCCTTAAACCGTTCCATTCCAACGTCACCATCATTCTCTCCAGGAAAGGATCGGGCAATAAGATACCGACTACCGTCCACCCCGAACAAATCAATCAATTGTTGTGGACTAATCACATTGCCAAGCGACTTGGACATCTTCTGTCCGTCAATCATATAAAAACTGTGAGTAAAAGTTTTTAAAGGCAATGGGAGGTCAGCCGATAACAACATCGCCTGCCAAATTACTGTGTGAAACCACAAAATTTCTTTTCCCAGCAGGTGTAAATTAGCCGGCCAGAAATCACTTTTACTTTCAATAAACTGAGTGACACTATAATAATTAAGAAGCGCGTCAAACCAAACATAGACAGTTTGACTCTTGTCCCAAGGCAAAGGAATTCCCCAACTAACTTTTTCCCGCGATAACGATACATCGTTAACCCCGGCCTTTAATTTCGCCAACACTTCCGCTCTTTTACCGGCCGGTAAAATATAATTGGTTTTGTCATCCTCGACCAATTTAATAATTTCCGGTACATATTTTGATAATTTAAAAAACCAGTTTTCTTCACTTTTAAATTCTGTTTGTTCCGGTGGGTGTAGAGGACAGTGTTTGTCGACCAGTTCACTTTCAGTCACAAATTTTTCGCAACCGACACAGTAATAACCTTCATATTTTCCTTTATAAACATCGCCGCTATTAAAAATTTTTTGCAGCACTTCAGCCACTACCTTCTCATGGCGGGGATCAGTCGTTCGGATAAAAAAGTCAAATGAAATATCAAGACTTTTCCAGGCTTCTTCAAAGCGGGGAGCGATTTTGTCGCAATAGTCTTTTGGCGATAATCCTTCTTTTTCTGCCACTTCGGCCACTTTTTGACCATGCTCGTCAGTCCCGGTCAAAAAAAATACCTCTTCTCCAAGTTGCCGATGCCACCTTCCGACAATATCTGCCGTCACTGTGGTGCAGGTATGACCGATATGTGGCACATCGTTGATATAGTAAATCGGAGTGGTGATAAAAAACTTTTTCACACCTTATTTTACCTTCTTGCCTGCCAAAGCTCTAGCGGCGGCGGGTTTTACTATCTTTTTCTCAGACACGATATCTTTTTTTACCAATCTTTTACTCATCCTCGATTTCAACCGGGATACTTTGTTTTGATGATAGACGTAGTTTTTCTTGGCCTTGTCCAACATCGAAAATACTTCTTTTAAACCCGCTTCATTGGGTTTCAGCAGATACTTTTTAATCGTCGATTTGACTTTATCTCTAAATTTAGAATTGACTTTTCTATTTTTAATCGATTTTCGCAATGATTTTTTAGCTGACAATGAAATTGGCATAGGTGATATTTTAGCCCAATGTTTTGTACTTTACAACAGCTATAATATGAATCATGTTGTCTTGGTCCAAAATCAAAGGTCTTCTTTCCCGTCCTCAATCCTCCATCAGCTCCGCCTCATTAATTTTAGCTGTTACTTTTGGATTGTCAGCCATTCTCGGATTTCTTCGCAGTCGTTTTCTCTATGCCCGTTTTTTTCAATGCTGTGTTTTAGATCTTGATGCCTACAATGCTGCCTTCCGTCTCCCTGATTTAATCTTCAAATTATTGGTTACCGGCGCCCTGTCGGCCTCCTTTATCCCGGTATTCAGTAGTTACCTGCACAAAAAACCCCAGGAAGCCCATCGTTTAGCTTCCTCGGTTATCAATCTTCTTTTTATGGTTTTTCTAATCGCTTCAATCATCGTCCTGATTTTCACCCGCCCCCTCTCCGAACTTATTGCCAAAGGATTTAATAGCTATCAGGTTGATCTGATGGTCAACATGACCCGGATTCTTTTAATTGCCCAAATATTTTTTCTGTTAAGTAATTTTGCTACCGGAATTCTTCAGGTCAAGCAAAATTTTTTAATCCCGGCTCTGGCTCCGATTGTCTACAACATCTTTATTATTCTTTCTATCTTTACTCTGGTTCCCGCCTTTGGAATTTATGGTCCGGTCTACGGAGCTGTGGTTGGGGCTTTTTTCCATCTGGCCATCCAAATCCCTCTCCTCTATCGCCACGGGTTTACCTATCTTCCTGTTGCCGACTTTCGTCATTCCGGAGTTAAGGAAATTTTTCATCTCATGCTTCCCCGGTCCCTATCTTTGGGTTTGGGGGAAATCGAAAATACCGTTACCCTCTTTTTTGCCTCAACCTTAGCCGCCGGCTCTCTTTCTCTTCTCAATCTCTCTCTTCAGCTAATGTATTTACCCAGTCGGATTTTTAGTACCACCATCGGTCAGGCTTCTCTACCTATTTTGTCGAAAAATATTGCCCAAAACGAACTGGAAACTTTTCGGGACACTGTTAAAAAAACCATTCTTAGAAGTTTATTTTTGGCTCTGCCGGTTACTGCTCTGATTTTAGTTAACCGGGTGGCTATAGTACGTTTAGCCTTTGGTGCCAAACAATTTCCCTGGAGTGCCACCCTGTTAACCGCCAAAGCTCTGGCCTATCTTACTCCAGCCATTGTAGCCCAGGCTATCGTTCAAATATTGGTTCGTTCTTTTTACGCTCTTCACGACACCAAAACCCCCCTAAGGATTTCTGCTTTTTCTTTGTTTTTCAATGTTCTGTCCAGCTATTTTTTTATCAATTTCACCGACTGGGGGATTTTGGGACTGGCCGTTTCCGCCTCCATTGGTAATCTGGTTCAATGTTTCGGTCTATTTTTTGTTTTTATTCGTCGGGTCGATGGCCTTGGTTGGGGATCTACCTTTTCCCGCCTCTTCCAAATTCTATTTGTCTCTGTTATTTCCGGATTCGTTAGTTGGTTTTTCCTAAAGGCTTTTGATGTTTTTGTTTTTGACACTGCCCACACTTTTCAGGTGGCTCTGGTTTTAGTTATATCTAGTTTTACTGGTCTTTTTTCCTACATTTTCTTGTCTTGGGTTTTCAAAATCAAGGAACTTTCCGAGTTTGGTTCTCTGTTTCGGAGGATTTCTTCCATTTTCACCGCCCGATAGCTTATACTCTTTATATAAACTATGCCCGGGAAAAAAGAACTTTCCCTCCTACCCAATGAGGCCAATCAAAATACCCCATTGGCCCGTCTTCTTCGCTGGCTGACCACTGTTGGCCGATTTATCATTGTTTTCACTGAACTTATCGTTATTAGCGCCTTCCTTTCCCGTTTTTGGCTTGACCGAAAAAACTCAGATTTATCGGAAGTTCTCCGTCAGCAAAAAGCCATTCTTGGCAGTACTGCCGATTTTGAAAAAGAATTCTCTTCCCTCCAGACCCGCCTCAAATTCATTAGTACTTTTTATCAAAAGCAACCGGATTATCCCAATACTATCAAAAGTTTGGTCAATACTGTTCCGGCAGGAATATTCTTCCAAAACTTCAATTTAGGTCAAAGCGAAACTGATCCCACCCGCCTCACTTCGGTTCTAAGCCTCTATACCTATCAGGAGGATTCAATAATCTCTTTTATTACTAATCTGACCCTCAATCCTGATATTGACTCTGTCAATGTTCGCCGGATTGAAAAAAAGGCCAAAGATAATAAATATTATGTTGATATCTCATTAACTTTTAAAAAAAATGACAAACCCAAAATTGGAGCTCAGCTCTAAATTAACCCCGCTTTTTGACTATATCAAAAAGAACCAAGAAAGCCGTAAAATCCGGGAAACCGTCGAACTAGCTGCCACCTTTATTCTCATTTCCTTTTTTCTTTTCTTTGCCATCCGCCCCACCGTTCTCACTATCTCGGCTCTTATTGGTGAGATCAAATCCAAAGAACTTCTCTCTAAAGAAATGAAAAAGAAAATTTCGTCAGTTATTCTGGCCCAGGACCTTTTTTCCCAAGTCCAGGAAAGATACTCCGTAGTCGAATCCTGTCTCCCGGTTCTTCCCCGTTTTTCTCAAGCTACCAGTCAAATCGAGGGACTTCTCACCCAGCAGCTTCTCGAGGTTGGCAAACTGGATTTTCAAATAAAGGCCGGCCAGTATTTTTCCACTTCCATCGCTACCGCCTCCTCTTTTACTTCCGGCATTAATCTTATTGCTGCCCTTCTTCAAAACCGCCGGCTTCTGGAAATCCCCAACCTTGGTTTTTCAGTTGACAAGGAATCTACCGGTTCCCGCCAAGTAACTCTCAACTTACCCTTAAATATTTATTATTGGAGAGATCAGGTCCGTGAAAAAAAATAAATATTCCCGTTATTTTCTGATGCTGGCTATTACCACATTTTTAGCCATTTTTGTATTAATCGTTCAAAAAAGCTACGATTCTTTAATGAAAGCTACTGTCGAGGCCAAAAAAAGCAATTTAATTATTCCCATCGACCCCAATCTCGACCTGACCATTCTCGATCTTATTGAGAAGCGTCAGGAATTTTTACCTACTCCATGAAAGAAAAACATATTCCATCCATAGTCGGCCTTCTCCTGCTTCTGGTCATTCTATTTTTGGGAATAAAATTATCTCTTTCTAAAACCACCCTTTTCTCCAAAGCTTCGGGTTCTTGTCTCCCCGCCGGCGTTCAGATTACCAATCTCACTCACCACTCACTTGATCTCTCTTTTACCACCTCTTTGCCTTGTATTTCCCTGCTGGAGATAAACTCCCGCCGTCTTCCCAATTTTCAGGAATCATCTCTCACCCATTATTTTCGGGTAGATAATTTAAATCCCGGTACCGATTACCTTTATTCAATTTCCTCCGGGGAGAAGATTTATAAACTTCCCGATTACAAGGTCAAAACCGGAGCTAAACCGGCCCTGGAAGCACCGACTTCCAATTTGGCCTGGGGGAAAATTATCAAAGCCGATTCCACCCCCAGCCCCAACACTATTATCTACCTAATTGTCAGTGGCGCCTTGCCTCTTTCAGCTATCACCGATTCCGGCGGTCAATGGCATATTTCTCTGGCTAATAGTTTTACCGAGTCCAGAAATTCTTGGTTCTCCCCCCCACCCTCTGTTCCTGAAGATTTAGTAATTTATTCTCCCGATGGTGCCCTGACTCAGATTAGCCACACCACCTCTCAAAATGACCCCATTCCTGATATCGTTATCGGTCAAAATTATCTTTCTGCCCCGTCCCTATCGGATCCGGGTTTGCTGCCTACCCGTCCATCTTCTCCTGCCGATATTAAATTGGAGGTAAAAAACCCCGCCGAAGCTGAAAATATTCACACTCTTCGTCCCGACATTTTTGGTGTCGGACCGGCCTCTTCTCAGCTTCAAATCAAACTTGAATCTTCTCCGGTCTATGAAGATAGTGTCATTACTACCCGCGACGGTTCCTGGAACTGGTCGCCTCCCGACAACCTATCTCCCGGTCCCCACACCCTGACTGTTAGCTACCAGGATGCTGCCGGTTTACTAAAAACCCTTAAACGTAACTTTGTGGTCGAAGCTGCCAGTAACAGCGATCCGCTTTCATTTACTGCCACCCCTTCAGCTACTTTAGCCGCCAAAGCTACAGTGACGGCGACCCCCCTGCCCACCGATCTTCCTAGTCCCATCCCCACTATTCGTACCAGCAAACCATCCACCAAATCAGGCGTCCCAGTTTCCGGCTCTATTCTTCCGGGACTTATGCTGGTAGTATTTTCTATTTTTGCCCTGATCCTCTCCCTGTTTTATTACCAGAAAAATGAAAAATAGATATTATGTAATATTTTCCGTAATATTTTTATTTCTTTCTTTTATTGGCAGTATCTATTTAAGAAAGATTAATCAGAACAATCATCAACCAGTTTCCGCTCCTATCAAAGTTTCCCCTCCGATAATTTCTATTACTCCGACAATTGAGATTACCAACCCCTCTCCCTTTTCTACCGTCTCCCTGTCCAAAGATAACGGACCATCCCCCACCCGAATCCTTCTTCCTCTGGCCGGTTTTAATTTTCCTTTCCAGGCCCTAACCCTCTTGGGTGGTATTGTCACTCTATTGGGCTTTTTGATATTATTGTAGTTGTGTTAGTCCTTCTTGAATCTCTCCGTCCTAGCCAGTGGATCAAAAACTTTTCCTTGTTTGCCGCCGCTATTCTCAATGGTAAATTTTTTGATCAGGCTACCTTTGTTCAGAGCAGTTTTGCCTTTGTCAGTTTTTGTCTTCTTTCTTCTTCCTCTTATCTTCTCAATGATCTGGTTGATGTTAATAAAGACCGTCTTCACCCCAGTAAAAAATATCGTCCTTTAGCTCGGGGGGACTTATCTCCCCCAACGGCTGTCATCACCCTTCTTATTTTACTGATCTTAGGTTTGTCTTTTGCTGCCAAAATCACCCCCGCTTTTCTGATGCTTGCCATTTTCTTTATCATTCTTCAGTATCTTTATTCTTTTATCTTCAAAAAGAAGGCCATTCTTGATATCGTCGGTATCGCTTTTTTCTTTATTCTTCGGGCTTTTGCTGGAGAAGTCGCTACCGGTTACCACCTTCCGGTTTGGATCATGTTAACCGTCATTTTTTTGTCACTGTTTATTGCCAGCGGCAAACGTCGCAGTGAAATTTTCAATGCCGGCAAACACGTTCGTCAGGCTATGACCGGCTACAGTAAATCCCTATTGAGTTTTTATATCACCATGTTTGCTGTCGCGACTCTGATTTGTTATGCCATGTTTACTTTTTTGGCTGAACCGATTATTTTTGAAGGACCATTGCATCAGTTTCTCCTACAGAATTTCCCCGATGCCTTAGGTAGAAAATGGTATATGATCACCTTATTGCCGGTAATTTTTGGTATTATGCGCTACGGCCAAATAATCTTTGAGATGCAGGAGGGGGAAAGACCGGAACGAATGGTTACCACCGATATCCCTCTGCTTTTTTCGGTTGTCACCTGGGGTTTGATGATGATGAGTATTCTCTATGCCATCTAAGAAGTACTTGGTTGTGGTTATGCTTTTAACCCTTCTTTCCCGTTTCATTGGCCTCAATTGGGGTCAGGGATATTTTTTTCACCCCGATGAAAACAATATGGCATCAGCCGTTTCCGGTCTGTCACTGACAAATTTAAATCCTCACTTTTTTGCTTACGGTCAATTTCCTTTATATCTGGCTTTCTTTAGCCTTTTTCCGTTTACCGGCGACCACCCTTTGTTCTCAGTCTCTGTTCTGGTTCTTCGTTTTTGGTCCGCCATCTTTTCCCTTCTTTTTCTTTTTTTTGCTTTCAAAATCGGTCAGACCCTTTTCAAAAAAAACTCTTCTTCTTTTATTTTTTTAATTCTCTTAATTTTTAGTCCGGGGTTAATCCAACTGGCGCATTTCGGCACCACCGAAAGCATTCTTTGTTTGGTTTTCATAGCCAATCTTTATTATTCACTAAAAATTTTTAATCATCCTCGACTACCCGATTTTATTTTGGCAGCTCTTTTTACCGGGATTGGCCTTAGTAGCAAAATTACAGCTATATTTTTTATCTTACCCTTATTTTTAGCTGCCATATTTACCAAGAAACTTTTATATTTTTTCACCTATCTTTTGATCTCCCTTTATTTATTTGTTTTGTTTTCGCCATACAACTGGATTGATTTTAGAAGCTTTTTCTCAACTATAAGTTATGAAACCGCCATTGCTACTGGTGCTACCTCGGTTTTTTACACCCGTCAGTTTATTGGCACTACCCCCTATTTTTTCCAATTATCAAAAATCTTTCCCTACACCTCTGGTTTGTTTGTT
>JAGVHP010000019.1 GCA_020056515.1 Candidatus Shapirobacteria bacterium | reverse complement strand
TTAACATTAATAATTTAAAACAAGCGCCGGTTTAAAAACCAAAGAAAGTGACATTTCTACTTGGTGGAATCGGTGACGTTTCTAGTTTGGGTTAACAGAAGATGTTTTTTATAGGGCGGCGCCCTTAAAATCAGGACAATTGGCCCGATACCAATCTAGCGCTTCGGAGGTACATTCGTATTTAACACCGGCATTTAGCTGCGGCAGACAATCCACCCAGCCACTTTCGGGACAGATATAAATATTGTTTTCAGGGGTAATGGTGGGGGTGAGATTAAGTGTTGATTGGTTTGGAGTTTTGGGAAAGAGAAGCAGAAGAGCGGCGACGGAAAGAATTATCACCATGGCGGCGAGAGGGGTAATGAGACGGTTAGTTGGATTCATAGTTAAAATGAACAAACCGCAGTTTCTTCTGGGCCACAAGGATTTGTTTCGGATATGATAGTGTGGCGGCAACTGCTAGCGGTCGCTTCAAACTTACCATTGTTTATTTCGCAAAGAGTTTTTAATTTCTGGATACGAATTGGATCAAATGAGGCATCTTCACACTCTTGATAGGTTTTTAACCAGGTAAGTTGTGCCGCAGTACAGGCATTTTGAGCAGATTTAAGAACAGAGACAGGTGTTTTGGTGGGGGTGAGTTTAGTGGAGGGGGTGGCTTCACAGGCAATTTCAGTGCAAATGATAAGCTGATCGGGTTGGCAGGCACAGGTATTGCAACCATCGGCGGCCGGAAAAGATTCGCCAATCTGATAGGTTTGGTCGTTTAATTCGCAAACCGTTACTGATTGGGTCTCAGTGGGAACAGGGGTGGGAGAAGGAATAGCAGTGGACGGTTGACTTTTGGAAAAACTATAGACAATGGCCGTTACCACGGCCAAAAAGATAAGTAGTGAAAAATAAAAAAGGATTTTAAAAAAAAGTGAGGAGCCCGCCTTCGCCAAGGCTTCGTCGGGTAAAAGCGGGGGAATTATTTCCGGGGTTGGAATTATGGGTTCAGGAACTGATTGAGGTGGTAACTTAGGGGTCGGAGGTGGCGATGGCACTTCTGGAGGTGGAATTGGAGAACTTTGATCTAACGTCTGCGCATATTGGTCAAGCAGAGCCTGATACTGTTTTTGAAGTTCGTCGTTGTCAGAAAGATCGACCACAGGATAACTATGGCACGAAAATTCACGACTTGCAAGTAAATTAGAGAGAGCTTATGATTTATTTATGAGAAAAATTTGGTTATTGACAATAGCTGTCTTTTTTTTAACGGTTTCTGAAACTTTAGCTGCCGGTTTTAACCTAAAATCGATTGGAAATGTGAGTACTGACGGGAAACAAATAAGTCATTGGTGGGTACCGGAGAGGCATTGCCGACAGTGGGAACAGCCTGGCTGACAATGGCACTTTTGGGAATGGCGGTATTTTTCCTGATAAGCGGTGCCCGGGTGATAAGATAGCCTGATGGCGAAAATCTATATTAAAACTTTTGGTTGTGTCCAAAATGAGGCGGATTCGGAAAGGATTAAGGCATATTACTGGGAGAAAGGCGATAGATTGGTAGATGACTGGAAAGAAGCGGATATAGTAGTAATAAATAGTTGTGTGATTCGAGAATCGGCGGAAAACAGGGTTTATGGACTGATCGATAAAATTCGAAAATATGAAAAAATCCCCGGCTCCTTCGGAGTACCCCCTTTGAAGAAAGGGGGCCTAAAAAAGATCATTCTGACCGGGTGTTTGGTACCAATTATTAAAAGGAAAATAGCGGGGGTGGATGAGATGTTGCCGATAAAAAATATTAGTTTTGACATAGAACCTCTGAGAAATAATAAGAAGGCAGCGATGATTCCCATCAGTTCCGGCTGCGACAATTATTGCTCCTATTGTATAGTCCCCTATTCCCGAGGCAGAGAAATATCCCGAAAGACAGAGGAGATATTAATTGAAGTTGATAAAGCCATAGAAAAAGGATTTAAGGAGGTGGTATTGATTGGTCAAAATGTAAATTCGTATAGTCCCTCTAAATCTCCCTTTGACAAGGGAGACTTTCCGTCGTTACTAGAAATGGTAGCTCTAAAAAAATTGGAAAAAGTGTCGTTTATCAGCAGCAACCCCTGGGACTTTTCAGATGAACTGATCGACGTGATTGCTAAATATGAAAACATTGATCGGTTAATTCACCTGCCGTTTCAATCCGGAGATGATGAAATATTAAAAAAGATGAACCGGCATTATACCCAAAAGGATTATCTGAAACTGGTAGCCAAAATCAAAAAGAAAATTCCCGGAGTCAGATTCAGCACGGATATAATTGTAGGGTTTCCCGGAGAAGATGAGGCGGCATTTCAAAACACAGTTTCAGTCTGTAAAAAGATCATATTTGATATTGCTTATATTAATAAGTATAGCCCCAGACGGGGAACGGTCTCGGCTAAGCTCTATAAAGACGATGTGCCAATGGCAGAGAAAAAAAGAAGATGGGTAATCTTAAACGAGCTCGTCAATAAAAAATCAAAGTAAATTTTTGGAGGTAAGATAGCGGTGAGCCAGAAAGATAGCAGCAACATGCTCAGAGCTTTTGATTAACGAGTTTTGTTGACCAAGAGAATTGTAAATTTCCAAAAATGGATGAATTTCAATCGAAAGTTCTTCGTAGATTTCCGCTTCATTATCTAATTTGGGTGTTTCTTTTAACTGACAATCTAGGGCCAAAAATGTTTGGGATTGATGATTGGTTTCGTTGGGAAGGTCATAGTATGACCCCAAAGATATGAGCTTTGGAGCCACATAACCTGTTTCTTCAAGAAGTTCCTGTGTGGCAGTTGATTCTGGTGATTGATTTTGGTGACAGCTACCAGCCGGGTTTTCGTAAGTAAAAGATTTGAGGGTGTAGCGATATTGTTTGACTAAGATTATTTTTTTATCAGAGGTCAAACTGACAATAATGGCCCCAGGCTGGCAAATAAAATAGGTCCAGTCATATACTTTTCCGTTTGGTAATTTTATTGAGTCCACCACTGATTTTTTTCCATATTTATTTGACAGTATTTTTTGGGAAAGGAGTTTGGCCAGTCTGATCATTTTTGATATTTAAAAGCAGTTAAATTTTGGTTATCGTGACCCGGATAAGCCCAAGCTGACAAGAAATCTGGCCATGTTACTTTACGGCCGGAAATTGGAGGCGCGCCGGGGTCATGAATATGTAAATTTTGATCATCATAGCCAAATATCAGTATGAAATGGCCGCAATAACCCGGTTCTTTGTTTAAAACATTGGCATTAATATTACAGCCTACCAAATAACCTGAATCGATAAAATATTTTATATCTTTGATCTCGGGAATAACAAAATTGTTGCCAAATATTTCAATAAATTCTTTGGCGTCAACCATCTCTTTTTCGATGTCGGAATGGACCATCTGTTGGTGAGCAACTTTGTTTCCAAACTTCTTGATTAAATACTTTTTACCGTTTTGGGAAAAGTTATGATAATCAAAATCTTCCATATTGGCCAATTTGTAACCCATCTTTTCAAGATTAACTAGAGCTCTGGTAGCCCATGTCCACTTCCCGAGCACTTTGTCAGATAGGAGATCGAGTTCTTCGAATGAATAATCCTTTTTGGGTTCAAAATACTTTAGAATCATTTTTAATACCGCCTGAAGACAGTGAGTATCGTCGGGGGTGTTTGGAAAAAACGGAACGTTTTTAACTATCATTTTAGATATTTGGCAATGTTGGTATTGTGCTCGGCGAGGGTGGTGGCAAAATGCATAGTACCATCGCGACCGGAAATATAAAATAAATTTTCCGAAAGAGCAGGATTGACAGCAGCAGAAAGAGAATCAAGGCCGGGGTTACAGATAGGTGAGGGTGGTAGACCGCGGTTTTGGTAGGTATTAAAAGGCGAGTTAATTTGAAGATCGGTTTTGGATAGAGGCAACCAATATTTAGTAGGTTTAGTAATAGTATCCCGACCATATTGGACGGCCGCATCGACCTGAAGAGGCATGCCGATTTTAAGACGGTTAATTATCACGCCGGCAACTTTTTGTTTGTCAATTTTAGTTTTAGCTTCACGCTCGAGAAGAGAGGCCAAGGTGACAATTTCCGACAAATCTTGACTTTTTATATTTAAAGATTTTATTTTTTGATCAAAGTTTTTGGAAATCATGACCACGATTTCTTCGGGGGTAAAATATTCAGGAATTAGGTAACTGTCAGGAAAAAGATAACCTTCTTTGCCACTAGTGGCTGGAACTAAGTTGTCTTTGGTGAATTCCTCGAGGCGTTGTCCCGGAATAATTTTAAACCAATAGTCAGTTGATCCACCACTGGTTAATTTAGAAATTATGGTTTTAACATCCCAAGAAGAAGCAATTTCAAACTTACCGGCTTTAATGTTATTTTTTTGACCGGTAAGAGCCGACCAAAAAACAAAAATTAAAGGGCTTTTGATAAAGCGATTTTTACCCAAGCGGTTGCTGATATCAACTACGCTTTCACCCTGATTGATAACAAAAGCTTTAAGAGAAGAGTCGGAGGAAAAAGGTGAGGATAAATAGAATACGACCGAGATAGCGATGATAAGAATAAGACCAAAACTAACCAAAAGGTAGCGCCACTTCATT
Source organism: Candidatus Shapirobacteria bacterium (assembly GCA_020056515.1). Taxonomy (GTDB): domain Bacteria; phylum Patescibacteriota; class Microgenomatia; order UBA12405; family UBA12405; genus UBA12158. The sequence continues at coordinate 12,772 of JAGVHP010000019.1, read as the reverse complement.
AGACTTCGTCAAAAAGTGCCCGACGATAGCTACCTTTCTTGGGGTCGTGAATAAAGATACGACCGCAGCGACAGGTAACAGTCGTCTGCCCCCGAACGTCTTGGCGCTTGCCTTTGGATAGAGCTTCACCACAGCCGACACAGCGACCCTGGGAAAGAAGCCAAGCTTGAATAGGAGATATAAGATTTTTAAACACGGTTAATTATAACCCAGAGCCCGGCCTAAAATCACAGCAGCAGAAAAGGAGTCGATATTGTTTTTAAAATCTGCCCTTTTTTTGGCTATATTTTTGTAAATGGAGCCAGCCTCAATAGTGGAAATTGACTCTTCGACTGTTTCGATGGGAATATTTAGTTGCTTTCTCAGGTCCGAAACAAAAACCAGGGTTTGGGCAGCAACATAACCTTCGGATAAACCAATATAGATTTTTTTAATGTGATAATCGGAGGTAATTTTTTTAATTTTAGAAAAAAGATTTTTATCGTTTGGGATTTGGGGAAGAGTAAAAATAATATTGTTTTGAGTGTAGGCTAAACCGATACGTTTAAGACCAAAATCAATTGCAAGTGAATTCTTCATAGTGGTATCTTATTTTAACCGATGGAAGGATATAAATACCTTTTAAGCTACAGATACGCCCTGATAATTCACGACCTAACGGTTGAGTTTGTCAAGAGAAATGTTGATTATAAATCCAGAACCAGAGACCAAATGGAACAGGCGGCTAGATCAGGAAAACAAAACATTGTTGAAGGGGTTGGACAGAGTCAAACTTCAAAGAAGGGTGAAATAAAGCTACTGGGTGTAGCTAAGGCATCTATTGAAGAATTACAGGCTGACTATGAGGATTTTTTAAGACAACATCAAATGAAAATTTATGAGAAAAAATCGCCAATTATTAGAAAATTTCAGGAAATTGCTTATTCATTAAGTAACTTAAGAAACTTAAGTGACTTAGGTGACTTGAAAGTCAAGGCAAAATTATCCAATAATCCCGAAACGGATGCGAATTTCCTGTTGACGTTGTGCCATATTGTTACCTATCTTTTGGAGAAACAGATAAAGGCCATGATTGAAAAATTTGAAAGAGAAGGTGGTTTGACGGAAAAACTATATTGGAGCAGAAAAAACCAAACTTAAATTTCGACAATTCGGGCTTTGATAATTAAACGACGCAAGTATGTGCCGGGTGGGGAACAAGTAATGAGAGTAAGGTAACGGCCATCAAAGTGTTGTTCCAAAACCGAAAGATCGGTGGGATTCACCTCGTACATTTCCTCAACCAAATAACGATATTTGATGTTGTCGAAATCGACAAAAATTTCGTCACCTAATTTTAGTTTGTAAAGGGTCGAAAAAATGGTTAAATATGATTTTGGATTAAAAAACTGGGGTAAGACTGAATGGCCAAAAATAACTGAGGAACCGAGTTGACCCGGAAGGGCAGTTTGGGGATAATGAACCAGACTACTCTTTAGGTCAAAACTGCCGATAAGAACCAAGGCTTTGTCAATTTTGAGTTTGGGAATAGAAAGTGAATAAGAAGAGGTTCGACTATCAAGTGATAAAAAATTAGGGTTATCGGAGGTGGTAGCTGAACCTTTTTCAAACCAATTTGAAAGTTGAGTAAAATCAGTATTGGCATCACCCAAAACGGAACCGGGGTTGGTAAATCGGGAAGAAAGAGGGCTTATGATTTGGTTAAACTTTAGGGAATATTCAAACTGGAACTGAATAATGGGTATGACGGCTGAAAGGAAGAAAAATATTCCAAGAGACAGAAAAACAGCTGATAGAATATGGTGCGGCTTATGAGAATGACGGCTTTTGGGAGGAGATTTTTTAAGATAAATATAACCCATTAGTATTTGGTGATAACGGTTATGGAATCGGGATTTCGAGGTAATCGATTAAACAAATTAATAAATTTTAAATTGTTTTTGACCGAATAATTATAAAAATTAGGGAGGACGGATACAATTTTTTTAATTTCGTTGTCAGATTTGAAAGCTAAGCGACGACGGAGAACAGCAGTATCAATTTGAGGGTTTCCTTTTCCAAAAATAGTGAGAGAGCCACTGGCTTTGGTCGAAGTTAGATCCTTGGGAATGAAGGAAAGACCTATGGTTAAGGAATTTTGGTCAAGCCCGGAGATCTTGGGGTTGTTTTGAAGAAAATGGGAAACGATTTTTGATTTGGCGGTGGTATCAACAAAAAGAAAAGAGACTTGGGAAGATAGATTTAGGGTTAAAGAGTCAGTAACCTCACCAATTTCCCGGTTATAATCCGTCCTTTGATTATCAAAAAAAGCGGTTGAGTCAAAAATAGTTAAACCGGGAACGGACTCGGTTTGAATTTGATTTTTGGCTTTGACTGAAAGTTCCTGGCGGGCCGTTTCTAATAATCGAGAACGATCCTGCGCCGAAACAACGGCCACTAGTTCTTTGGTACCACCAGAAAAATTGGAATTAATTTTAATTAAGAAATTGGGATTACTGGAACTAAGTTGAGTGCCGGCGGGTAAATTTGATTCGGGACCAATGTCAATGGCTACCAGAGTTGTTTTGGCCTGCCCCAAGGTAATAATCCCAGAATCGAGGTTGTAGGTACTTCCGGGAATTTGAAGATTATTGTTTAGTTCGAATTTGTGGCCAGATTTATCGGAAAATATTATACCTTTGGCGGCGTTTTGAATAGTATCTAGCTTGTTAAAAATAATTACTTCACCCCGGGATTTTTCTCCGATTTCTTTTTTGCCGGAAGCGGGAATAGAACTAGTAACAGAAAGGGTGAGTTTTTTTTGAGATACGGGAACCAGAGAGTTATTAATGGAAGGTGTAGTTGGGTCAATGGTTAAAGAAAAAGTATCGGTAAATTCGGTGGGGGTAAATAAAAGAGTAATTTCGGCCTTGGCAAAAAATAACGGTGCTATCGGAATAAGAAGTAGTAATAATATGAATGGAAATATCCAAAAATAACGGGGGTGGGGTTTAGAAAAAGGATGAGGAATTTCAACAAAATTTGATTCGGTTTCGATAATGGGTTTTGAAATATTCTCACTAAAACCTAGATCGGAAGCCTCTACGAGAGTAGGTGGTGGGAGAGGAGGATCCAATTCAGTTGGGGAAGGTTCTTCCGGTTCGATAGGACCGCCTTCGTCCTCCGATCCGGAGGACTTCGGCGGACCGAGGGGGGAAAGTTGGTGTTGGATGGTTTGAGAGAAAAGCTGTTGGAGGTCGGGGGCGTCAATGGTTACAACATCAGGGAGGTGAAGAAAAGTTTCGGTATTTGGAGTTCCTGTCCAGTTGTAGTTTTTAATGTCTTCAACAAGTGAGTTAGTAAAGCCGCCAATGATTATTATTTTAGGGGGAAGAGCTTTTAGAAAATTTATATTAATCAGGGTATCTTCAAGGAGTTTGACGAAAAATTCGCCTTCAAAATTTTCCGATATTCTTTTTTTAATGCTACCTAAATATACAAGAGAGAGCTGGAAGTGAGCCGACTGAAGGTGAAGTAATATATAACTTCCCGGAAAAGAATCAGTACTTCGGTATGATTCGACAAAGGCGTCATCCTGACTGATAAATCCGAGAGGGTGAAATTTCAGTTCGCGGCATAAAGATTCAAGATTTTTTAACAAATCCGGAAAAATCCGACCGTCGGGATCAACCCATAAGGGTGGAATAATAAAAGCACAATCGTCCGGTTCTGAATCGGCAGGTAATTTATAGTCGGTGGCGGCGGTGGTAAGTGAGGTATCAACTGCCCTAATAAGACTGTCAGGAAGAGCCGGATCCCAGGCAGTTTCCGGACCTAAACTTTTGACTTCTGAGGAAGACGGATTAAAAGAAACCAAAGAAACCCGAGCAGACTCAGAAGTGATGGAAAGAAGCCAATAAAAATTACTTTGCATCACTTAAGAATAGCATAAATACGGCGTTTCCCGGATCCGGCCGATTCTTCTTTGATAATCTCGAATATGCCTAATACTCCGGCATTAGTGACATGGGGACCGGTACAAACTTCTTTAGAGAAAAAGGTGGCGTTATCCCCTATCGTATAAACACTAACAGTATCGGGATATTTGGTACCAAAAAAGGCTAGAGCACCTTCTTTTTGAGCTTCAATAAAACTAATAGCTTCAATGGTAACATTTAATTTATTTTTTATTTGTTGATTGACTAAATCTGAAACTTGTTTTAACTGTTCTTTACTTAATTTTTCGCTATGAGAAAAATCAAAACGTAAACGTTTGGCAGTTATATTGGAACCTGATTGTTGAACATGACCACCTAAGATTTTTCGAAGAGCGGCATGGAGAAGATGAGTAGCAGTATGATAACGAGTAATAATTTCACTGTTGTCTGCCAGACCGGACTTGAACTTGCCAGCAGACAAAGTTTGAGACTGCTTCTGGTGCTCTTCTTTTGACCGGTTAAATTCACTGACATCTAAACTTAAATTATTTTTCTTTAATTCTTCCTTGATTAACTCAAGGGGAAAACCAAAACTTTGATATAAATTAAAAGCTTCTTGGCCGGGAAGGTTTTGGTTACGAATAATTAATTTATTAATTTCGCTTAGTCCCCTATTTAGAGTTTTACGAAATTTGATTTCTTCAACACTAATAATTTCCAGTATTTTATTTTTGTTTTGATTTAACTCCGGATAAATACCGGCAAAAGATTCCTGGTTGTCCAAAATTGATTGGGCCACATCCTGACAAAAGTTCTTCTCAATGCCGATTATCTTACCGTGACGGACAGCCCGACGGATGAGACGTCGAAGAACGTAACCGGTTTCTTTGTTTGAGGGTTCGACTCCATCGGCAATAATAAAAACTGCTGCCCGAAGATGGTCGGCAATAATCCGCACGGATTTACGAACATCCACCCAAAACTGTTTGCCGTCTTTGATATAAAATTCATCCGGTTTGTCGCCATAGTCCATCTTAGAGAGTTTTTCAATTGTGGCAATAATTGATCGCCAGATAGAAGTTTGATAATTATCGGAGAGTCCGTTTAAAACAGCCAGAGTCCGTTCGACTCCCATGCCGGTGTCAATATTGTTTTGAACTAATTTTTCATAAATACCCTGACCATTTTTAAAATATTGGATTAGAACATCGTTCCAAATTTCCACCCAATTGGAATCATTTGGATCAAAATTATGGGGTGGTGGGGAAACGGCGGCCCAGTAAAACATTTCAGTATCAGGACCGCAGGGACCGGTGATTCCGGGAGGTCCCCACCAGTTATTTTTTTTGGGCAACAGGACAATTCTTTGGGAAGGAATTCCCTGTTTTTCCCAAAGGGCAGCAGTTTCCACATCTTTGGGAGCGTCGTTATCGCCTTCAAAATATGAAATGGCTAATTTGTTAACCGGAATATTTAAACTTTTTGTCAAAAATTCAAAACTCCAGGGAATCATAGTTTCTTTAAAGTAATCTCCGAGAGACCAATTTCCCAGCATCTCAAAAAAAGTATGATGGACACAGTCCCCCACTTCATCAATATCACCGGTACGGATACATTTTTGAACATTAACTAATCTCTTGCCGCAGGGATGAGGAGTACCTAAAAAATAGGGAACGAGGGGTTGAATACCGGCAGAGATAAAAAGGGTGGATGGATCATTTTCAGGAATAAGCGATGCTGAAGGTATTTCAACGTGATTTTTTGATACAAAAAAATCGACAAAAAGCTTTTTTAAACACCGAGCGTTCATGAGGGAATTATAACAGGCTTGAGGCTATTTTTTGGGTTTCCGAAAGAGTTTGACCGGTTTTTTGGGGGAGGAAACTACCGGAGGCGGGGAAAGGGAATCGGGAATTATAACGGCGATTTTCTTTTTTATTTCGGGGATGTTTTTTTTAATTTCGGGAATTTTGTCTTTAAACAAGTCTTCGATTTTATTTCTGATGTTTTTAATAATTTTGTCTTTATCTTTGGAAGTTAAAATAATGACGGCAGCAGCTAAAAAAGCACCAATAACCAACCCAAAAACAAAGGAGCTACTGGAATCTCCGCAACTACATTCTTTGTCCTGACAACAGGTCATATTTATTTTTTATTATCTTTTGGGAAAAGATTGTTAAAAATGGTAAAACCGTTTTTGAAACCCATAATGAATTCAGAAATAGAGGAAACCGGCTTGGCAATAGAAGAGCTGATTATGCCGGCGTCGGAGAGAATCGGATTAATTTTGGTCAGCAAACTACGAAGATCGGAAAGTAGTCTAATAAAATAAACAGCGCAAAAGATAACGGTGAGAGTAATTAGAAAGATACTGATGGTGACGATTACTTGGGTTGGATCCATACTTTAGTTTACACTATTTAATAATTTTTTCGGCAATGGTGGTTTTGCCGGCCGGAGAACGGGACTCAACCACAATTTTGGCTTCCGGAGTAGATAACTCAAGTTGTTTTTTAAAAACTCCTCCTAGATCGACCACTACCAAATCGTTGTTGATTTTAACCGTTGACTCCGGATCAGTCAGACCGCTAACTTCGACGATTTTTGAATATTGGGGCCAAAAGACTTTGAGGCGGGGCGGTTGCTGAAACTTGATGTATTCAAACAGAAGATAGGCTGTGAAAAGAAAAAGGGAAAGGACAATAAAGACAGTGTAAGTAAGCTGGGGGGTAATCCCGAAACCGCGTCGGGGAAGAGATGGCGGAGAATTTTTTCGTTCATGATCGCGACGAAAAAGAGATAAAATTTCCTCCGGATTGAGGCTTAGGGCGGCAGCGTACTCTTTGACCATCAGTGAACAATAGGGCTCGGCTGGGAAGAGGGCCGGAGAGTCTTTATCAAAGGCCTCTAGATAACGAATCGGAATACGGGTTTTACGGCTAATTTCAGCATAATTTAATTCCTTGTCGAGACGGGTAGTCTCTAAAATATCGGCAGTTGTTTTCATAACGGTTATTCTTCGTCACTGCTGGGGGTGGCATGAGGAATAAGAATGTCTCTGGCTTTGGCACCATTGACCGGACCTACCAAACCAGCTGCCTGCATCTCATCAAGAATCCGAGCCGCCCGGGCATAACCGACCTTGAGATGGCGCTGCATGAAAGAGGCAGAGGCTTTACCGGTGTTTCGGATTAACTCAACGGCTTGATTGAAAAGGGCATCGTGATCCTGACCATCAACCACGTTAACGTTGGGTGAAAGTGTATTGGGACTTTTGACTGGTTGCTTGACAATTTCATCGTTATATTCACCGACTTTTTGAGCTTTGAGAAATTCAACTAATCGGTTAATTTCTTTGTCGGAAACAAAACAACCCTGAATCCGGATGGGCTTGGCTAAATCGGGCGGAATATAGAGCATGTCACCCCGACCCAAGAGTTTCTCGGCTCCGGGAGAGTCAAGAATAACCCGGGAATCCATCATTGAAGCCACGGCAAAGGCCAGTCGGGCAGGAATATTGGCTTTGATTAAACCGGTAATAATGTTAACTGAAGGGCGTTGGGTGGCTAAGATCAGGTGGATACCGACAGCCCGGGCCATTTGGGCAATACGGCAGATATTGTCCTCAACTTCAGCCGGCGAGAAAAGCATGATATCAGCCAATTCATCAATCAAAATTAAGATATAGGGAAGTGACTGGAAACCGGAGGTGTTGTTGTAACCTTCGATATTTTTAGCACCAACTTCATTAAATCTTTTATAACGATGCTCCATTTCATTAACTGCCCACTTGAGGGCAGAGACAACCTTTTCCGGTTCGACGATAACCGGAGTGAGTAAGTGGGGAATACCATTATAGGGAGTTAGCTCAACCCTCTTGGGATCTACCATAATCAGACGGACCTCATCGGGAGAAGCGCGGAAAAGAAGGGTAGAAATCCAGGAATTGATACAGACTGACTTACCGGAACCAGTTTGACCGGCGATTAGAACATGGGGCATTTTGCCGATATCGGCCACTTTGGGTAAACCAGCCACATCAAGACCGAGGGGAACAGTAATTTTACTACGGGCATTCTTCATGGCTTCGGATTCGAGAACAGCCCGGATGGGGACAACTTCCAAAGAACGATTAGGAACTTCAATACCGACTAAGGAGCGGCCGGGAATAGGGGCTTCAACCCTGATTTGACCGCCGGGGGCAGCCAGGGCCATTGCCAAGTCGTTACTGAGCGACACTATTTTGGCCAACTTAGTACCAAGAGCCACCTCCAGAGCATATTGGGTGACCGAGGGACTATTGTTGACATCGGCTACCCGGGCAGTGATGCCGAATGAATCAAGTGTTTGTTCAATGATTCCGGCATTTTTACGGACATCTCCCCGATCGGCTTTTACCCCAGGAGTATCGTCAAAAATAGACAGAGGCGGATAAGCCCAGGCTTGATGACTGGAAGAACTTAATATCGGGCCGGACAAGATGAAGGAATTTTTAGCTTTTATAACCGGAGGCACACCGATAATATAATCATCTCTAATAGATTTTTCTTTGAGCGGGATATTTTCGGTATTAACCGGAGAATAGACGGCTTCCTCCCGGGTGCTTTTTATTTTTTTACCATGCTTGGGAGTTAGACCGAAAGTGACTTTTTTGATAAAAAGCAACGATTGGGAAAAAATTTTGAGAAGTTGGGCAATATTGGTATCAAAGAGAACCACAAAGCCAACAATGAAGGCAAAGAAGTAGACCACAAAAGTGACGACTTCGGAGGCAAGAAATGCCAATAGTTGTTCCCATAAAAATATGCCAACGGTGCCTTGTTTAAAAAGACTGATGCCGGTGATAAACATAATTAAGAAACCAAAAAAAACATTGGCTTCCTTGAGGGGAGTTTTTATTTTAGCGAAGAGAAAGGAAATAAGCAGCAAAAGAAAAGGAACTAAAACTGAAGCCAAACCAAAAAACCGGTTAAGGATTTGGTTGTATTGAGTGGCAAAAGTCCCCTGCTCTAAAAAAGAAAAGACTGAAAGCAGGGACAAAATCAGAAAGAAAATAAAGAAAATTGATTTGGTAGTGTCGGGTTTGAGTCTCAAAGACGGTAATATTCGGTTTTTTCTTCGACCTCGGGGCATATATACAGTATACAGTTTTCAGTTGCGAGTTAACAGTTTAAATTAGTATGATAGGGCAAAGAGCCAGCGGTGGTGGGAGTCTTTTCCACAGCGGATACATTTACCTTTTTCCTCTTTAGAATCTAGAGGAAGACAACGAGTAGTAGCTTTGGTATCTTTTTTGATCTCGTTTTCACAATCAGAATCTTCACACCAGTGAGCCTTGATAAATCCCCGGGTGGTGGTCATGATTTTTTTGAACTCATCGTAAGAACTAACTGTGAAAGTATGTTCCTCAGTAAATTTTTTATGTTTAGTAAAAAGATTGTTTTGAACGTCTGATAGCAAATCTCTAATTTTTACCTCAAGATCAGCAAGAGCCACAGTGATCTTTTCACCGGTGTCACGACGATGAATAATAACGGAGGATGAAGCAAGGTCTCTATCCCCCACTTCAATCCGAAGAGGGACACCTTTTAATTCCCACTTGTTAAATTTGAAACCGGTAGTTTCGTCATCGACTTGGTCAAGTTGAACTCTAAATTTATTTTTTAATTGATCTTTTAATTCCTGTGATTTTATAGGCGCTAACTTATGGTTGGGAATAGGGACGATAACTACCTGAATTGGGGCGATATTGGGGGGAAAAACTAAACCATTCTGATCACCATGGGCCATTATCAATCCACCGATGGCACGAGTGGAAAGTCCCCAAGAGTTTTGCCAAGGAAAAATTTTTTCCTTATTTTTGTCCTGAACTGTCCAATCAAATGACTTGGAAAAATTTTGTCCTAAATCATGAGAAGTGGCTGATTGGAGAGCCTTGCCATTTGGCATTAAACACTCAAAAGAATAGGTACGACCTGCACCGGCGAATTTTTCTGAATCACTTTTGACACCTTTAATACCATACATGGCTAATAAATCGTTGTAGGTTTTCTCGTAGGCATCAAGAGCCCAAAGAACCATATTCATACTTTCTTCATGAGTCAAGTGGGCACAATGACCCTCCTGCCACAGAAATTCAGAAGTGCGTAAAAATAGATAGGTTCTCTTTTCCCAACGGACAATGTTGCACCATTGGTTGATAAGAATAGGGAGATCGCGCCAAGAGTTGGTCCACTTTTTATACATGTCATACATGATAGTTTCAGAAGTGGGCCGAACTGCTAAGTTTTCTGACAATTTTTCACCACCGCCGATAGTAACGATGGCTAATTGAGGCGAGAAGCCGGCAATATGCTCTTTTTCTTTTTGAAGATAATGCATGGGGATAAAGAGGGGAAAGTAGGCATTTTGGACTCCTTTCTCTTTGATTAATTTATCAAGAAATGATTGGATCCCCTCCCAAAGAGCGTAGCCATAGGGGCGGATTACCATGCAACCCTTGACTGGGGCATAGTCGGCGAGCTCTGCTTTGAGAACCACATCAGTAAACCACTCGGAGAGATCTTTGTTGAAATCCTTAAGTTGTGATTTGGCCATTAGAATAGTTTACCTCCAATGGTGGCTAAATTTTTATCTGGAACGGCCAGAATACAATCATGGTTGTCATCGGGCACCCCAAGTGTTAACACTTCGGATGAAAATGGGCCAATTTGTCGGGGAGGAAAGTTGACTACTCCTAAAACCAATTTACCGACTAGTTCTTCATTTTCATAATATTTAACAATTTGAACACTAGATTTTTTTAGACCGATTTCAGCACCAAAATCGATAGTTAATTTGTAGGCAGGTCTTTTGGCTTCAGGAAAATCTTCAACAGCAATTACTTTACCGACTCGGATATCAAGTTTTATAAAATCATCGTAGGTGGCCATAGAAATATTAAAATATTAATATTTGAAGGATCCTCGGCTGGCCGGGATGGTACCACCTTACTTACTTCTTATTTGCCTATTTTCAGCCAAAGGCTGATGGTCCTCTGGACCATACGGTTCTATCCGTCCCGATATTTCCTTCGGGAAGCTCCGCGGCGGGAAACCGCTTCATTGCTTTCTGTGATTATAACACCAAGCAATATAAGGGTTCAGTTGCAAATATGTGATCCGATTTAATAAACTCAGATTATGCGTATAGACTTAGGAAAATTTGAAACAAAGATACCAGCTAACAAAGTATGGGCAGGTATGTGGTGTTTCCTAAATCAATCTCTCGTTAGCGGATTAATTTTTTTCTTTTTAATTCTAATCGTAAAAAATGTTTTATATCTTAATTACTAAAAAATTACATTATCTATCTATAAATTGTTACCTCAGTATTGTTTCAACCAGGGAAGATAAATCTTTGCGAATGTCTGGATTGAGACCGTTGTCGAAAACGTCATTGAAATTCCCTTTTAGTTCACTTTTGGTTTGGAAAGATTTGGTAGCGACAACAGTGCTGACATAGCGGCAATAGAGATTGGCGATGTTGTTGGTACAAACATCGGTTTCATGGGGCTTATCGGCACCGACACAAATAACCACAGATTTTTTATTTTTAATATTGGGATCCAAATTGCAGTTAAAAATAATGTTGCTTCTATCAATAAAATCTTTAAAAAGACCGGGAGGCATTTGAAAATAATTAGGGCAGATAAAAACAAAGGCATCAGCGGCAACCATTTTGTTTATTATTTCTGCCATATCGTCTTGGAGACGACAACTCGGATTATGATTGCAAAATTCAACACAACCGTGGCAGCGTTCAATATTTTTCTCCCGCAATAAAACGATGTCGTTATCAACTCCTTTCTCCTGAAACAGTTTTTGCATTTCCAAAAGTATGGTTTCGGAATTGCCCCGGCGAGGCGAGCCACAAATGGAAAGAACTTTCATGGTTTATTTTACACCTGAATAATCATCGGTAATGGTTGGTGATAGTGATGACTTCAATATCACCTTTGGTAAAAATAAAGATAACCCGATATTGACGATCAAGACGGAAACTATAAAGGCCTTTTGTTTTGGGCTCGAGAAGCTCGAGATTTAAACTGAAATGAAGAGAGTTTTTTAAGAGAAAAGAAAGTTGTTTGACAAATTTTTTTTCTAATCCTTTGTCCTTAAGATAGCGTTGTTGTCGGGGAGTTAAGGGCAAACTTTCCATCAGTTAAACGTTTGGCTTTCCTTTAAACCAGTCTCTAAATCTTTTAAAAACTGAGGATTGTACTTTTTGGTTTTGGCAAAACTTTTTATCACCGACCTGGTACTTAAATCGGTTGGCTCAATAAAGGGAGAGGTGGTACTTTGGGAAACTAATTCAGGCCGAAGAGTAATGAAACGAATCAGGGTACGAAAAAACTCACTTCGATTTTCAAAGTCGTAAAGCTTGATAAAACGATCAACGATTTTGTTTTGTTGAGCGGTGATGGAAATGTTGACGGTGGCCATAAAGTATTATGGCAAACATTGTCATACTTTGTCAAGTTTTAATTATCAAACTTCGATGATCAACGGCAGAACCATGGGTTGGCGGCCGGTTTTTTGAAGAATTATGCCTTCAAGAAAAGCCTGGAGTTCTTCGCGGATGAAGTCGAAATTAGCAGGCGTTGAGGTGACCTCACCAAACTTTTTGATAATTTCTTTTTTGAGATAATCCAAAAGATCGGTATTTTCTTTCATAAAGACAAAGCCACGGGAAAGAATGATGGGCTCCTTAAACATCTTGCCGCTGTCTTTGTTAACCAAAATTACAAAGGAAAACATTCCCTCTTCGGCCAGAGTTTTTCGGTCGCGAAGCACCGTGGTACCGACATCACCAAT
>JAGVHP010000036.1 GCA_020056515.1 Candidatus Shapirobacteria bacterium | reverse complement strand
GGACGTGACAGATCGAAAACTCCTCCAAAGGGGTTGGAAATGTAGGCAATACCAATGCCGGAGGCGACGACGATTAAGGCTGAAAGTAGATTAGTTGCCAGTCTCAAGGTGGGGCTTAAATCAAAAATATCATCAACTAGACCAACAATAAGGGTAACTAAGGCGGCTAAAAAAATTCCCAAGAAGTGCTTGTCGGAAGGTAAAAGAAGAAAGCAGGGTAGAAATATACCCAAAAATAAAGGTAGACCACCACCTCGGGGAACGATACTGATGGCGGTGGCATTGCCGGATTTTTTTTGTTTTTGGCAGGGATCTTCAAGCCAATTGTGGGCCGTAAAAAAACGAATAGTGGCCGGAATTAGAAGAAAAGTAACTGTAAAGGAAAGAAGTAGAGAAAGCGCGGCAGTAAAAACCATGGTTTCTAGACAGCAAGCCCAATAACCCGATAAAGGGAAAGGGAGGCAAAGATTGAAAAAATTAAGGAAAAAACAATCAGTAACCGAGAAAGCAGGGGCCATTTCAGATAGATGGTTAGGGCGATAACATGATTACCCAGACCAATTAATAGAGAAAAAAAGGGTAGAAGGAAAAGAGCGGTAGTCGGAGCTAACCAGGCTTCACCCCAAGGTTCTGAAAAAAACAGGGGGACTTCCGGAGGTAGATTACGATAACGAAAGAAGAGATAGGCAAACTGGAAAGTGATAAGTATAATGTTCCAGCGGAGAAAAACAGAAGAAGTCTTGCCCTGCCAAAATTTTCCCATAGCCGACAAAAAGATTGGAATAAAAGAAAAATTCATTGACGGGGAAGAAACAGATAGTAAGGACCGATTTGATCATCAAGAAAATAATAATCTTTTAAAAAGAGATCGAGTTTGGGAAAAGACCGATTCATGGAAGGATCGTAAATAATAGCCTGAGGGAATTTGGTGGACAATTGCTGCATAACTAAGTCATAACCATTAAAATCAAGCACGTGGTAGGCAACTACATATTTGGTTGAGGGAAGACGGGAAGCCAGAGGATAAAGGTAGGGTTCGTCTCCCCAAATAAAGATGGAGTCTCCGGGGGCAGTTTTTGATTTAATAACATCAGAAAGCTGGTAAATATCGTTGATGTTGGCACCAAAATACTGACGATATTGAGAAAGAGGTTCAATTTTGAAAATATATTTGACAAAATTTAGATAATAAGGAAAGGTGCGATAAAAATAAAACTTGTATTTAACAATTGATATCCCAAGAAAAACAAGAATGAAAATGCTTAAGTAAAAGTTCCGCCGAACAGAAAAGAGGACGAGTAAAAAGGGGGGAAGGAGTTGAATAAAATAATGGGGATAGGGTCGACTTGACAACAGAACTCCAAAAAGGGCGGCACCAAACCAAGAAGAAAGGAAAAATAATTTTTTGTCCAAGATCTTCCTTTTGAAGAAAATATACAAGATTATCCAGGCCAAAAGCAGTAAACCAAATCGCCAAATTATCCCACCGGAAGTGGCGGAAGCAGAGTGAGAACCGGTGACCCAGGAACCAAGATAACCAAAATTTTGAAGGAGAGCGGCAAAAAGGAATTGAGGGCCGACCCCTTTGAGAACAAAATATAAGTAGAATAATAGGATAGGGAGAAAAAAGGCGAGAACAAATACAAAATAATTTTTAATTTTTAATTTAAAAATGTTGCCCAAATTAAATTTGTCAATGATAAAAACAAGCCAACAAAGAAGAAAGAAAAACTCGATAGCTACCGGTACTTTGAAGGTGAAAGCCAACCCTAAAAGTAGTCCGGAATAAAGCATTTTTTTTATTGAAAGAGAGGAGTTGTAAAAAAGCAAAAAAGCAGTCAGAGTAGGAAGGAGCATAAAAATTTCAGCATTGGCAATATTACCTTCAATTAAGGGAATTGATGAGAGAATAATAAAAACCAAAACTGAATATCGGGAAAGAGACTTTGATAAAAATTTTTGAGAAAGGAGATAAAAAATATAAACAGTAGGAATCATCCAAAGGAGAAGGAGGAGGCGGAAGCCAAAAACCTGCCAGCCGGCAGGTAAACTTGAGGAAATGGCGGCCAAATAATAGAGAAGGGGGGGCTTGTTGTCGTGAATTTGACTATAAAGAGTCAATCCACGGTTGATCCCCTGCCCCAAACTAAGATAAACACCCTCATCACCATACCAATAAGGTTCGAATAGAGAAGGAAGACGAAGAAGGAAGAGAAGAAACCACGAATACCAAAACATTGATTTATTTTACCTTAAATTTGACGGGGTTTCTTTTCGGTGGTTTTATATTCGAGATTCTGACCAAAAAGCAAACGGGTATGGGAGTGAAGACCCGGTAAGACAGCCATGGTTAGGGTAGCTAAAGGCATGAGGGGCCATTGAAATAAATTCTTGAGAATGTTTTTTAATCCCTGTTTTTGATCCAGAGGGCGAAGTTTCCAGTCGAGAATGATTAGCACCAAAAGCGGAAATAAACAAATGGTTAAAATAATATTGGAAATACGAGGTAAATTGTAACCCAGGGCGGTGTTTAAAAAGGAAGGGTTGAGAAGAATAGGCAAGGAAGTCCCCAGAGTCAAAATAAACCAATTGCTGGACCAAATAAAATGGGTCTGGAGGAGTTTAAGAATACGCAGGGCACGAGTAAGAAAAGGAATTTCCGGGTGGAGTCGGGACTGTTCTAGGGCGTAGGGAATATCGATGGCCCCCCAAGCATGACGAAGACATTGGTTGTAGCGGTTTTTGAGAGCAGAAAAGTAGGAATCGCCACTGGGAGCGTCGACAATGGTGGGTAAAAAAATGGGTTCAACGGCAGCTTTTCCCCCTGAAGCAAAGAAGGCCTGAAGAAAGATGTGCCAGTCTTCGGGGATCATATCGGGATCCCAATAACCAGCAGCATCAATAAGTCGATAGGAGGAGGAATAACAGGAATAATTGAAAAAGAGACCGTCCGGTTCCTGAATGTTGGCAACATGGATTATATTACCCAAGATCCCGACGATTCTGGTAGGGGCCGGAACGTCGTTGATATTGTGGTGCCAAAAAATCGGCGATTGCCAAAAACGGAGATAGCGGCTGGGAGAACTGGCAAAGTAATATGTCAGGGCAGAAAAAAAACGGGGGTCAAAAATAGTATCAACGTCGCAAGAAGTAAGGGTACAGTTTTCAATTTTCAATTTACCATTTTTAAAGAAATATTTTTTAAAATATTTGGCGGCATAGGCTTCGTTGGTGTGTTTACCGGCAAGTTCATAAGGGGTATTTTGAGGGTGAATGGTAAAGATTAATGAACCAAAAACAGAGGCATATTTTTTTTGAAAATATTTAATAGTTTCTTGATTAGATTTTTTTCCAGCTCGTTCTTCGAGAGCTAAAACGGGGTGAATTTTATGAAGATCGATATCAATTTGGGCGGCTAAACTACTAAAGGCCATTTCAATGGTATGAATCGGCTCCCGATATGAAGAAATAATGACAACATGATGAATATCGACGTAATGAAGCCAGGAAGCGCGGAAACTATTTTGAAAACGAAGTAACCAATTGGTTTTTTGGGCTTTTTTAATTGAAAAATAACCCTTGATGGCTAAAAAGGCGTTTTTAAAAGATTGGTAGAGCCAATAAACAAGAAAGGTGAGAACAAAATAAGCGACCAGTTTTGGAAAGAAAAAAGATCCCCAGATAGGGAAAACGATGACAAACCAAGCAACTATTCCGGGAATTGTTTTATAAAGACGGTATCTTTTCGACTTTTTGTTCATTTTGAGGATGGTTGTATTATATCAGTGTGAGAGAGCTCCGAAAATCGATTGTCGACACGATTGATTATGCAAAAAAATACAAAGCCAGGTTAACAGCTAACCAGGTTTGGTTTAGATTGTTTTCAAAAAAAAGGTTTAGTCAGAAAGAAGTAGTGGCGGAGATAAATAAGATGGGAGCGAAATTGAAAACAACCAAGGAAAGAAAAATTGACAACCGGAAACAGTTAAGAGCAAAGAAATTTTGTGACGATTATTTGAGTCGGGCTCCAAGTATCCGTTTGGTAGGGGTGACCGGATCGGTGGCCGCAGAAAACTCCAGAAAAGATGAGGATATTGATATACTTCTGATTTGCACACCGGGAACTTTGTGGCAGACAAGATTAAGATTGTGGTGGTACTTAAAAAGAAAAAAAATCCCCCACCGAAAATATGGGCAAAAAGAGAGAGCTGATGAGCTTTGTTTTAATCTATGGTTGGAAGAAGACAGGTTGGGACTGCCAGACGGGAAAAGAGCAAGAAAAAGTGCGGTCGATCTGATTATGATGAAGGTAATATTGGATCGAGACGGGATCTATGGAGAGTTTATCAGCAAAAATCAATGGGCAGAAATATATGTGGCCAATGGATATAGAAAAGTATCAAGTATCAAGTATCAAGTATCAAGTATCAAACCGAAAAAAAATTTATTTTGGATATTGTTAAACGAGGTGGCATATTGGATACAAATCGGATATATCAGATTGAAAGGACCGATAAAATATATTAACAAACATCAGGCATTTTTCCATGAGACTCAAAAAAGAGTAAAATAGAGGGAGTGAGAAAAATATACACATTGGTGGTGTTGGTGCTGGGAATAGTCATAATTTTTGTGTCTTTTGTCCGGGCGTCTTTGGAAATAAACACCCAGGAGGACAATGAAGGAAAATTAAGGGGAGATATATTGGAAGTAGAGATAGAAAAAAGTAACGGTGAGCGAATAATTGAGGTATACCGGATACCCCAAGTAAGAATGTTGTCAACAAATATTTTTTATAGTATTAAGGAGATTCGTGACTATCTTTGGCTGCAATTTAGCCGGGACAAATTTGAAAAAGTTAAAATGGCAATGTTTTTGGCCGACAAAAAACTGGCTGAAAGTGTGGTTTTGAATAATAAGGGCCAGAAGGCAAAAGCTTTGAAATCAGGAGAAAAAGCGGTAGATAAACTAGAATATGCCTGGACAATGCTTGGGGGAGAGAGAGATAATAGAAGCATTGATTTGAGAAATAAGGTGAGACGGGCGGTTATTATCTATGATCAAGTGATAAGAAAAATGGGCGGGAAGGGAGTAGATAAAAATAAATATGAAGAAATCGAAAACAAAATTAAAACGTTTAAAGAAAAAGAAGAAAAGTTTAATTTGGGGTAGTTTAGTTTTAGGGATGTTGGTAATAGCGATAATAGTTTGGATCACGAGGGATATTCCAAATCCTTCAAAATTGTCTTCGGGTGATTTTCCCGAATCCTCACAAATACTGGACCGAAACGGTAAATTGATTTATGAAATTTATACTGACAAAAGACGGCAAGAAGTAGTATTTGAATCGATTCCGGAAAAATTGGTGCAAGCGACGTTGGCAATTGAAGATGCCGGATTTTATAATCATTTCGGATTTGATGTCAAAGGAATCCTACGGGGACTTTATCGGACGATAGTTGAAAGGAGATTGCAAGGAGGGTCAACCTTAACCCAGCAATTGGTGAAAAACGCTTTGTTGTCCCCGGAGAGAACGCTTCTAAGAAAAATAAAAGAGGCCGTATTGACCGTGGCGACTGAAATGATGTATAGCAAAAAGGAGATATTGGCAATGTATCTTAACCAAACTCCTTATGGGGGCACTCTGTGGGGAGTGGAGGTGGCGGCAAGGGGAATATTTAATAAAGAGGTTTCTGATTTGGGTTTGGCAGAAGCAGCGCTTTTAGCCGGATTACCGGGATCACCGACACACTACTCCCCCTTTGCTCATCCGGATGCAGCTAAAAATAGACAGGAGATGGTGCTGGCACGGATGGAAGAATTAAAATTTATCACGTCCTCGGAAAGACAAGCGGCAGCAGCAGAAAAATTAAACTATTATGTGAAAAAGGATAAGCTTCTAGCTCCTCATTTTGTTTTTTACGTTAAGGAAAAATTGATAGATAAATACGGTTTAAAAAAAGTAACGGAGGGGGGGTTAAAAGTGTGGACAACACTGGATCTGGATTTACAAAACTATGTCCAGGCGCAGGTAGCAACCGAAGTAGGGAAATTAGCTAAATATAACGTAACCAATGGCGCAGCTTTGGTTTCCGAAAGTAAGAGTGGACAAATATTGGCGATGGTGGGATCAAAGGATTATTTTGATTCCGAAATTGAAGGTAAATACAACGTAGTAACGGCTTTACGCCAGCCGGGATCAGCCATTAAACCTTTAAATTATGCGGTAGGAATAGAGACGGGAAAGGTGACAGCGGCTTCCGTATTTAACGATACTGAAACCTGTTTTAAGGTCGAAAACCAAAGGTCTTATTGCCCAACAAATTATGGAAATAAATATTTTGGTCTGCAAAATCTCCGTCATTCGCTCGGGAACTCATTAAACATTCCGGCGGTAAAGATGCTTAAGATTAACGGACTCCGGGAATTTGTAGCATCGGCTTCGGCCATGGGAATCAGTACATTTACTAATCCGGATGATTTCGGACTATCTTTAACTCTTGGTGGTGGAGAGGTCTATATGACTGATATGAGTACGGCCTTCGGAGCTTTGGCTAATATGGGAGTATTACAACCATTGACCTCGATTTTGAAAGTGACTGATAAAAGCGATAAGGTGTTGGAGGAATATAAATATGTCCCCGGAAATAGAGTAATAGGCTCCGAAACTGCATTTATTATGTCAAAAATATTGTCCGATGACGGAGCCAGGAGTATGGTTTTTGGCAGCGGATCAATGCTTAATATCAAAAAACATCCGGAAGTAGCAGTAAAAACCGGAACTACCAATGATCTGCGGGATAATTGGACCATCGGCTATACTCCGGATTATGTGGCAGTAACCTGGGTGGGTAATAATGACAACTCCAGAATGAGCGGGGTAGTCTCAGGAACCAGCGGGGCGGCGCCGATTTGGAATAAAATTATGACAAAACTACTAGAAGATAGATCAGTCAAAAACTTTGCCAAACCGGAAGGAGTGATTGGAGTGACGGTATGTAATTTAACAGGACAGCTTCCCCCGGAGGAGGGTTGCGACAGTTATTATGAGTATTTTAAAAAAGGGTTTTTACCGGATAAAAAAATATCTGTAAAAAATATGATTTTAATCGATAAAACAACGGGGCAGCCGATTAAAGAGGGGGAAAATAATCCCAATGCCGAGTGGCAGGAACACGCGGCGGTACGGGAAGCGACCGGAGAATGGATTTGTTTAGATTGTCCCAAAATCAATGATTAAAAAAACATTAATAGCTTTGGGTCAGCCAATATACCAAACCGGGAAATTAGTAGTTGGGGGAATTAATAAAATCCATTGGCCGAAAATAAAAAAAGAAAAACCGATAACAAAAAAGATAATATTCTCGACAAAAATAAACATTAAAACTTCTCCTAAAAAAATAAAGCCCGGTAATAATAAACTACTTTATTTGTCACTGACTTTGTTGATGCTGTCGGCAAGCGGAATCGGGTGGTGGTTTATGAGAGAAATTATCACGGATTTACCCAGTGTTAACGAAATTTATAATCCGCCAAAACTGTCAACAAAGATTTACGACCGAAACGGGAATCTCTTGTATAAATTTTACAAGGATGAAGACAGAAGCTGGGTATCTTTGGAAAAAATCCCTGATTATCTAATCGAGGCAACACTAGCGATTGAGGACAAAGAATTTTACCAACATCGGGGATTATCAATTAAGGGTATAGTTCTGGCCATTTGGCATAATTTTAAAAACGGAGCCAACGGCCTGAGAGGCGGATCAACTATTACCCAACAGTTGGTTAAAAACGTATTTTTGTCCGGAGAAAAAACTTGGAAAAGGAAAATAAAAGAGGCAATACTGGCTCTGATGGTGGAAAGAAAATTAAATAAGGAAGAAATATTGGAAAGATATTTTAATCAGGTAGCTTACGGTGGAGAAACTTATGGAGTAAACGAGGCGGCAATAAAGTATTTCGGAAAAGAAGTCGATAAAATTAATTTGGCAGAAGCTACATTTTTAGCGGGATTACCGGCGGCACCCAGTTCCTACTCCCCCGGCAATAATAATTTGGAATTGGCTTATGGACGACAAAAACAAGTGGTAGAACAAATGCTTTTGGCGGGGACTATTGAGAAAGGGAGTGCCGAAGAAATAATTAATAACAGGGTGGAAGTGGTGATTGAGAGTAGAGAAATTAAGGCTCCTCATTTTGTTTTTTATGTTCGGGATTATTTAAGAGAAAAACTTGGCTTTGACAATATCGAACGAAGAGGATTAAGGGTGATAACCAGTTTGGATCTGACGGTGCAGAACATGGCTCAAAATATAGTCAGTGACGAGGTCTCCAGGGTAAAAAAATTACGGATTAGTAACGGGGCGGCTTTGGTGGTTGACCCAACCAATGGCGATATTTTAGCCATGGTGGGATCAAAGGATTATTGGGCCACGGAAATGACAGGAAAATATAATGTGACCACGGCTTTGAGGCAACCGGGGTCCTCAATAAAACCGATTAATTATCTTCTAGCATTCCAAAACGGGAAAAGCTTAACTACCATTATTGACGATTCGCCGATTACTTATTATGTAAGGGGACAGCCGCCTTATAGCCCACAAAATTACACCGGAAAAAGTTTGGGTAAAGTGACCTTAAAAACCGCCTTGGCTTCATCACTAAACATAGCCTCAGTAAAAACCTTGAATGAAAATGGAGTAGAAAATATGATTGATATGGCTGAATCTATGGGAATTACTACCTGGAAAGACCGGAGCCGTTTTGGGTTATCACTGGCCTTGGGTAGCGGAGAAGTAAAAATGACGGAGCTGGCAGAGGCCTACACTACTTTTTCTCAACTGGGAGATCGGGTGGTAGTAAATCCGATTTTGGAAGTGGATAACTATCTGGGGAAAAAAGTTTATTCTAAAAAGACAGAAAAAATAGCGGTAACAGAACCAAAGTATGCCTTTTTGATAAATCAGGCCTTAAGTGATGATAGCGCTCGGGCACCTATTTTCGGAACAGGGTCAAAGTTGAAAATTTCCGGAAAAACAGTAGCGGTTAAAACGGGGACAACTAATAACCTGAAAGATAACTGGTGTATCGGCTGGACACCGGAAATTATGGTGTCGGCTTGGGTGGGTAACAATGACAGCACCCCAATGAGCTGGGTGGCATCAGGAATTAGTGGGGCAACACCTATTTGGAACCGAATAATGACAATTCTTTTGAAAGACAGAAAAGACGTTCCTTGGCCAGTACCGACAGGGGTATATCGGGCTAATAGTTGTGGCAGCAGTGAGTATTTTACTGACGGCCGGGAGAAAGGTATCATCTGTGCCCCCACTCCGACCCCCACCACCACCCCGGGACCATAATTTTTTAAGGATTGGAGAAGCGCCAGTAGAGGGCTTGGGCGACTTCAGGAATAAGTTTTTGGGAATCAGAAAGAGGAGAAGAACCAAATATTTTAACAACCAAAAGAAGGCGGCGGATGGGAGAAACAATAATGGTAGAAAAATCAATGGAATTATTTTGAGAAATAATATTTTCTTTGATATCGAGACCGCTGGGCAGAGAAGTTCTCAGAACAGTGGAGGGTGAAGAGGGTAATGAAACAGGAACGGAAATAAGAGAGCAGTGGTGGTCAAAAACTTTTTTAGAAGTGGAGAGGTCAAACAAACAAACCTGCCAAGAATTGGGGTCAAC
>JAGVHP010000045.1 GCA_020056515.1 Candidatus Shapirobacteria bacterium | reverse complement strand
GAAAAGATGGTGTTTTGAAGGAGAAATCTGATCGTTTCCATTCTGTCGATAAATTTTTTATCATTGATTTCACCACCATTCCAAGTCTTGATTATATATAGATTTTGTAGGATTCCATCAATAATATTGCCGACAGGAAAGTCGATTCGGGATGTTTGGGTTAACTTCAACCTCTTCCCCTTTCGGGGTGGATGAAACGAGCTGGAGGTGCCGTAGGGAGTTAAAAGAATATTGAAGCTGGCAATACTTTTTATGACGTCGTCTAATTTGAGAAAAGCCGAAATATTGTTAAAGAAATCTTTTTCAATATTTTGCCAATTATTGATAATTAATTTTTTTTCCGTAATGTATTGGTCGGGAAGTTTGCTAAGATGGTTTTGAACTTCGGCAACAGCAAGAGGGGGAAATTGAGAATCAAAGTTGCGGCAAGAGCAAGAATTAATTAATCGCCAGAAGGTACGGGAGAATTTAAAATCTGGAAAATAGACGATGTTGGGATTACCCTTTATGAGTTTAGGGAGGACAAAATAGTTTCCTTGTTGGTAGTAACCTAATGAAATCGATTTGGCCAGAAAACAGATGTATTGGGCTTCTAGGGTATTATCGGAAGAAGAAACAAAGTTGATTTTTATATTGGAATTATATCCTATAACTAAAAAGGTAACAAGGAAATACTCAAGAAAAACTCAAGAAATATTTGATAAAGGAAGATACAATTTGAAATTAAGATTTCGATAAATTATGAGTAAGTCTAAAAATAGAAAGGAATTAAAAGATGAAATGGTTGGTGCCCGAGAGACAATGGCTGTAGATTTAACTGACCTGTTGGGATTTAGGAGAGTATTTTACAATCTTGAAGATGGTCGCTCGGTGGTCGATGATGTTATCTGTCGCTCGGCGGTTGTAGTTACTCATCATATAAAGGAGTTGGGGAAAGATAGGACAGAAACCTTTCAAGAAGTAATAATTGATGTACCTCCAAGTGTGTTAAGCAGATAAGAGTTTTTTACTGCAAAGGGGTTTTTCGAGAATGCTTTCAAAATAAGAAATAAGATCTCTTTGGACCAGGTGATACTTTTTGGAGGATAGATTTTGGCGGATATTATCAGGAATACCAAATC
The DNA here is from genome assembly GCA_020056515.1 of Candidatus Shapirobacteria bacterium. Lineage (GTDB taxonomy): Bacteria > Patescibacteriota > Microgenomatia > UBA12405 > UBA12405 > UBA12158. The sequence continues at coordinate 13,944 of JAGVHP010000045.1, read as the reverse complement.
CGAGTATTTCTAAAAAATCAATTTGACGGGAGATAAAGGGAACCAGATGATTTTGGGAAAGTTGCTGGATTATTTCCTTGGCTAAAAAAAAGATTTTAGGTGAACTCTCATTTTCAGAAGTTATGTTTTTAACAATTTCTAAAAAATAAAACAGGAGGTTTAATTGAATTAGTTTTTTTTGTTCAAACATAAATGAATTAGTAGCTAAACATTCCGACAGCCAATATATACCATTGTTTTGGCGAAGACTGATTTTGGTGATATTTCCTAACTGGAGATTGGCTCCACGGGAACTTTTTATTGATTTTACTCCGGCAGCTTTAACAATAATTTTGCCATGATTTGGAGTTAAAAAAGTAATCAAAATATCTTTTTCACCCCGATTTTGAAGATTGACAACAATGGCTTCAGTACTGAATGATTGGCCTATCACAGAGATAACTTGATAGATTTATCGCTGACCCAATTGAAAGTTTCCATACTTTTACCGTTGACAAAAATTTCGTATTCAACTCCTTTGGTACCGGGTTGTTTTTGCAGGTAAAGGGTATAAAATTTGGAGGCTTTGACACTGCTTAAATATTGAAGGGTAACTTTGGAACTGGATTTGGCATACAAGGGGTATTTGTTGCCATAAAAACCTTCATATACTTGCTTGCCGAGTTCTTCGTAAGACAGAGGATCGATTTCGGAACCGGTAATTTTAATAAGCTGGCTACCAGTGGGAACATAAAAGCGGAAAAGATTGCGGTATTTAGGAGCATTAAGACAGAGGTCACCTTTTTCTAAATTACAGTTTGAAGCCGGGCTGGGATTGGTATAAGTAATGGAGATTTTGTGTTCAACACGGCCATCAGTGACAGAGACTTCGTGTTTAATTTTTTGACGGATGAAAATATTACTTTTGGCACTGGCGAAGTTGGCATCATTTAAATGGAAATAATCGGTGTCGGAGTTGGTAGAGACTATTTTTCCGGTAATGTTTGCCAAAGAGGCAGCTGCCTGCATTTCAGCGTCAGGAAAGAAGAAGAGAATATGTTTTTCAAAAATATTTTTAAAAACAGCGTCGGCTAGAAGCGGAATTTTGGTTTTTTCCGAACCCATAACGTTGGCTAAAAGAGCTTGCATTACCGGTGCCAAAAAGTCTTTGCGGTTGTTTTCAATAAAGTTTCGGGGGCGGCCGGAGATCCATTCAAGATCATAAATAATTTTGGGGCAGCCATCACAACGCTTGTCAGGGTTGGTAGTGAAGGTACCGACCCGGGTATCAAGTTTACCCAGGACGCCAACCAGATCTACCAGGACATTAGTATCAAGAGCGACGACAGCATCGAATTTAGTCCCCTTGCCCATGGCTTTGTAATAGGCATCAAGAAAAATTTGGGCATCGGTGGGAAAATCGGGGGAAAGATTGCTGTCGCGGAGGTTAAGATAGGGAACATTGAGATGATAAGATTTAATTAGACGGGGGGCCGGAATGACACTTTGAAGTTTGTCGTCAAGGTCGTAAATATTGTTGGCAATACCCGGAGTAACCTTGTCATTGTTTATTTTGACGGTAGTATAGGCGGTCCAAAAGCCACCACTGGGTCTGAGTTCGCCGTCGTTCTGAAAGACAACCAGGTAATTTCGGGGCTTGTCTTTACCTAAAAGCCATGAGGTTTTGGATAGAATTGGTTTGCCATCGGTAATTAATTTATCGATTTGGGCCACAGTTTCCTTGAGTTGATTGAAGTTTTGATGAAGGAGAAAACCCCGGTATTCTTCCGGATAGCGATTGATATCGATGGAGTTTAGGGAATTTTCTATGTTTTTGATCTTACTTTCGACCAAATCAAGATTGGGTAACAGGCCTTCAATTGAGCGGGTAAGAAAGGTAATCCGGTCTTCGGTGGTTTTGGCGCTACTGGTAGCAGTTCCCTTTAGACCTAAAAAGTCCTGATAAGGTTTGATGGCTTCAATAAAAATCGATCCAGTATCCAAACTGTTGTTGGCGATAGAAAGAAACTCCTGACCATCGAGGTAATAATTTTTTAAAAAAGGCAGGGGTTTTAAATAAGACAAGCCCGAATATTTATTGTCAATGGTTTTGATTTGGTCCTTTAGATTATTAATAATGGTTTGAGAAAGAGACAGGTCTTTATCGGAGATGGAAATTTTTAAATTTTCGGCTTCGGTTTTAGTGGCGATGACTAAAGTCAGTAAGTTTTTACCCGGAAGATAGACAAGAAAGAACCCGGAGAGGAAAACAATAAGAAGAAAAAACAAAAGACCAAGGGGTATAAGCAACAACTTTTTTCTTTTGGGTTTAATTTTGGGAGTTTTGGGTGAAGGAGCCGGAGTGATGGAGGTGGGCAATTCCATAAATCAGTCTAACATATTTACCAAATTGAAAACATGACAAAGGGAGTTTTAAGAATTATTTGTAACTCTTGTCGGAGAGATCGGTTTTTGATGTATTTGGCGTCAAGTCTGGCCCGTTGTTCAAAAGTCATGTCGTTTCGGCCGGAAGTTTGCCAAAGGCCGGTAATACCGGGTTTAGCAGTTTTAATTATATTGACGTATTTTTTGGATTCGGGGTATTTTTTTTCATATTCTGCCAGTTCTTCGTTTCGGTAGGCACGGGGGCCAACTAAACTCATTTCACCCTGAAGGACGTTAATAAATTGAGCCATTTCATCGAGAGAAGTTTTACGGATAAATTTACCAATCGGGGTAATTCGGGGATCTTCGTTCATGGGAAGTTTCCAGCCATTTTCAACGAACTTTTTCCAAAGCTTGGGATACTTGTCCCGGAGAAAGGCGTCCATGTCATTAGGATAGTCTTTGCCGTTGTACATTGAACGAAATTTATACATGACAAATTCTCCGTTTTTACCGACACGTTTTTGGCGAAGAAGAATCGGCCCTTCCGAAGTAAGTTTAATAACCAGGGAGATGACGACTAAAACCGGAGAAAATAAGACCAGTAATATAACAGAGGAAACAATATCAATAAGACGTTTGGCAACAGGAAACAAAAGGACTCTGAGGTTATTTGAAAAACCTTGATTTTTAATCATTTACAAAATATTTTTTTAATTTGGGAGTGTTGACAATTTTGACGACCAGATCACGAACCTGGTGGCTTTGATCAAGTGATGATACCAATAGGGCACTGGAGGTATCGATTATGGCTAAATTACTGACGCCAACCAGCCCGATTAGTTTGTCCGGATTTTCAGATGACAATAAACAGCGATGGCTGTTGAGAGAGAGATATTCGGTTTGGGAGTTGACGGTGGCGATTTTTTGCGGATCGTGGACGGATTTGGTAAAAATAGATCCCCATTCACCGACATCACTCCAATCAAAGGAAGCCTTAAGGCAACTGATGTTTTTACTTTTTTCAGAGATGGCTTTGTCAAAGGATAGCGGCGGGGATTTTTGATAGGTGGGGTGAGGAAAGTGTTTACTGAATTCTGAAAGGTAGGTGCTGAGAGTAGCGGTATATATACCCGAATTCCATAGGGCGCCATTGACAATATATTTTAGGGCGCTAATTTTGTCCGGTTTTTCAATAAATCTATGGTTTTTTAGGATATAACCATAAGAGGTATTGGGAGACGAGGGGTGAATACCAATAGTAACCAGTGACGAAGATTCTCTGGCGATGTTGGCAGCCAAAGATAAATCTTTTTTAAACTTAGAAATTGGATTAATAAAGTGATCTGAGGGAAAAAAGGATATTACGGTTTCCGAAGTAAGATATTTAAGCTGATTTAGAGTGTGAAAAATTGCCAAGGCGGTGTTTTTCTTATCGGGTTCAATAATGACATGATTTGAGGAAATAAAATTATTGGCGATTTTTTTTATTTGATTGATATTCCGGTTACTGGTGGTGATATAAATGTTTTCCTTGGGAGCAATGTGAAGCAGGCGACAGAGAGTTTGGTCGAGGAGACTTTTGTCGGATAAAATAGACAGGAATTGTTTGGGATTAGAGGTGGTGGATAAGGGCCAGAGTCTGGGGCCGGTACCACCGCAAAGAATCACCAAGAGATGGTTTTTTTGGTTTGACATAGGGATAAAATCTCTTTTTTAAAGTTTAACATAAAGGTAGATCGGCTAAAATTTTCCGAATTTTGGCGACAGTCTGCTGGTTTTAGTCTCGATGAAAAGAAAAGTTTGAGAGCGTGGGTGAGAGAAGCACATGATTGGTTGGAATAAAGAATTCCGCTTTTGCCGTTTATAACCGTTTCGGAGTTTCCGCCAAGATTAAAACCAATAACCGGCCGGCCACAGGCTTGGGCTTCCAGAGAAGTCAGACCAAAATCTTCCAGCTGGGGGGAGATTAGGGCCAGGCTTTGTTGATAAAGCTGGCGAAGCGAATCGTTTGACACCAGACCCAAGAGTTCTATGTTTTTGAAAGGATATGCTTGTCTTTTTAACCTGGGGAGGTCACGGCCGACACCGACAATCTTTAAGGTGTAAGGGAGAGTTTGAAATGTTTCGATAACATAATCAATATTTTTGTAGGGAACCAGGCGATTGACGATTAGAAAATAATTTTTCGGTTTTGAAGTGATGGGGGTGAAGTATTGAATATCGATGCCCGGATAAATAACTTTAGCGAGTATGCCAAAAGTATCACTCAGCCTTTTTTGGACAGTTTCCGAATTGCAAAAAGAATAATCGGGACGACGTGAGTAAATGTGATCAATTTTTTGATAAAACTGAAGAAGTAGCGATAAATATTTATTTTGGTTCTGATAAAGATGGCGATTGAAATTGTGATAATAACAAACAAAGAGACTTTTGGGCGAGGTCAAAAGGGAATGGCCAACATTGGTGGTGGTAGCGATAACTAAATCGTAGGCGGTTAGATCAAAACTTTCAGCGGCGATATCATAAAAAGGTGAAAAAATCGGCGATGAATTTTTAATAAAACTAGAATGAATTTTTAAACCTGATGGAAGCCAAGGTGTATTTTTGGGATCACAAAAGAGGGTAAAAAGTTGGGCTTGAGGGAAAAGTGACAAAATATCAAGAAGAACTTTTTCAGCTCCTCCCCATTGGTTTAGCCAGTCGTAATAAATAGCAACCTTAAGATCTTTCCAAGATTTCTTCATAAATTTTTAGAGTGGAGGAAGCGGTTTTGGTCCAGGAATATTTAGTTATTTGTTTATGGCCAAGCTTAATTAGGCGGGAACGAAGTGTCGGATCTTTAAGAAGAAGGGTGATTTGATTAACTAAATCGTTTTTGTTGTGTGGGTCAAAATAGAGAACGGAGGAACCGTAGATTTCAGGTAGACAGCTGGAAGATGCAGCAATGACGGGGCAATTTAGACTCATGGCTTCGAGACCCGTCAGACTAAATCCTTCTAAAAATGAAGGATGGACCAGGCAAAGGGCTTGAGAATATAGTTTGGGAAAATCAGAGTCTTTGACAAAACCAAGAAAAGTTACTTGGGAATCAACTCCTAGTTTTTGGGACAAAACCTCAGCCTCCTTTTGGAAAACGCTTCGGGCACAGATTATTTTTAATTGAATCCCGGGTAATTTTTGCAGAGCCTCAAAAACTACTTTGATATTTTTATGGGGATAGAGGTTACCGGTATAGAGAAAATAGTTCTTTGGAATATTGGAACTATAGTGCTTTAGTTTTAAAAAAATCGGATCAACGGCTTCATAGATAGTGGTGATTTTTGAAGAAGATAACCCGAAACGATTTATAAGGATGTTTCGCCAGAAATTACTCGGAACGATAATATAATTATTCTTGATGTTAATTTTGGTGGCTAACCGATAGGCTAGATATTTTGGCCAATAGGTAAAAACAGATTTGGTGGTGGTACTTTTCCCTCTGAAATAATGTTTGATTAAATCGTGAATAGTGATAACTGATAGTCCGGTATACAAGAGAGGCTTATTAAAGTGGGTAAAATGAACAAGGTTGGGTTTAAGTTTGGAAATAAAGGGGGGTAGCAGGATCTGTTCAGAAAAGGAATAGTGGGAGATATCGGTGGGAAAATATCGATATGAAATGCCTAAGTCTTGTTTAACAGTGTCAAGGTCTTCTTGTTTGACGATTAAACCGAACTGATATTTATTAAAGTTTTTTTGCTGGGGTAGAGCCAAAAGGAGATTTTGGGTGTAACGGCCAATTCCAGTTTTGGCCGGACCATAAAGCCGGGCGTCGATGATGATACGTGGGTTGACTTTAGTCGACATTTTTTATATAATTTATCCAATCATCAGGGAGAACACGACCCTTAGACTTTGTGTCTATGAGCAACGCCTCCCGATTTTTTTTGTCTGTATTCTAACTTATCTTTTTCCCGGTATAAAAATAATTTAAATTTTTGAAATTTTTTAAGGAGACTTGATTCGGAGTGTTTGTTGGGAATAATTATTTTTAGCAATTTGTGGTTTTTATTTAGAAATTCGTGTAGACAATAAAAATCTCCGTCGCCAGAAATGATTACAGCTTGATCGTAGTTTTGGTACTCAATAGCAGCTGAATGGAGTACTAATTCTGCGTCAACGTTTCCCTTAACCGTACCTTCGTGATTTTTAATTGAAGGTTTGAAGACTAATTTGTACCCAAATGACTTTAGAGAAGAATAGAGTTTTTGATTTTCTGCTATGTATCCAATAAAAAGAAAGGCCTGATTAATTTTGAATTTGTTTTTTAAAAAAATATAAAACTTTTTAAAATCAAGTTTCCAGCCTTTATAAATAATTTTTCCGTTCTTAATAATGTCTTTGTATGTTCCAAGATTCAAATTTTGACTGTCGATAAAAGCGTAGATTTTGGTCATAAATATTTGGCTTTAAAGATACGGTAAAATTCGAGAAGGTCGATTCCTAGCCAAATCAGCCAGCGAAGGTAGGCGGGATAGTGGTTAATGAGATTTTCTTGATAAAAAATTCGCATGGCAGTAGTTGAAGCTTGGGCGACCTTAACCTTAGTGACCCGGGAGGCGGCAGACAGCTTTTGTTTTTGGTTGATTCCACCCGAAGAGATCCCCTGATAGTGAATAGTTTGAGTACCGGGGAAAAAGAAGAGGGAAAAACCGTGTTGTTTTAATTGCCAGCAGAAATCTAAATCTTCACCGTAGAAAAAGTATTTTTCGTTCCACCAGCCGACACTGTTCCCGACTGATCTTTTAAGCATAAAAAATGCACCGACACAAGCGTCGATGGTTTGAGTTTGGGAATAGTCAAGATGCCCTAAAAAGTAGCCGTTTAATAATTTCGATTGGGGAAAGAGCTTAGGCAATCCAATTCCAAAAAAGTGACAAAAAGCATTCCAGGGAGTGGGAAAACCCCGGTGGGATTCTGGTTGAGTCAGGCCGGTGGTGGCCAAAATTAAATTGCAGGTAGCCGCATCGGCCTCCGGGGTTTTTTCAAAGAATTCAATCATTTTTAAGAAAGTATCAGGGTTGACAGTAGTATCAGGGTTGAGAAATAGGACATATTTAGATTTGGGATTGGTCACAGCCAAGCCCTGGTTATTGCCGGCGGCAAAACCAACATTGTCGGTGTTTCGATGAAAAACATATTTTATATTTGGGTTTTTTTGGTTGGTAGTTTTGGCCAGAAGAAAGCTGTCGTCGGTAGAGGCATTATCGGCAACGATTATTTCAATAAAAAATCGGCCAAGATTAGAGCGATCAATACTGTTGATTAATTTTTTCAAGAAGTCCTTGGCGTTATAGTTTAATATAACAACGGAAAGTATGGGGTTATTTCTTGGAGGTGATTTTTTCATAGAGATTATTTAAGTCTAGCACGCATTTTTCATAGGAAAAATTTTTAGTGATTAAGGTGCGGGCGTTTTTACCAATCTCTTGCATTTTTGATTTATTTTTTAAAAGCTCTATAGTTTCGGCGGCAACGCGGGGCAGCGAACAGACAATGGAGTGAACTTGATTTTTTATTTTAATTCCCCCCATACCTTCGGGAGTGGTAATAACCGGCAAACCACAAGCCATGGCTTCCAGAAATTTATTTCTAGTCCCCCCCCCGCTACCCATAGGGGCGACTAGAGCCCAGCAGTGGTAAAGATAGTAGAAGCGATCGAAGATACCGCCGTCAATGTCAGCTTCGTCAACGATGATGTGGCTGTTTCCCAGGTGTCCGTAAAACTCCTTAGCAAAACGGCCAATAATGTAAAGCTTACAATCAGGAATATCCCGAATAATCTGGGGCCAAACATGATCTAAAATCAGATCAACCGATTCACGGTTTTGCATCCATTTCATATTAGAGAACCCAAATAACAGGGCAGGAGTGGGGCTTTTGGGAACCTTGGGGGTGGAGAGATAAAAAGTTTTATCGACCCCGTTTTGAAATAATTCAATATCAGCACGTCCAGTGGTTTTGGTGATTAACTTTTGATCTTCCCAGGCAAAGGCGACCACAGTGTGAATGGTTTTCCAATAATGGATTTCCCAATATTTAAGTTTCAGGACGTCAATCCATAAAAGCGGGGAAATTATTTTTTTCCAACCCCGGAGACTTTCAACATAATGTTGGTAAACCAGATATTCAATAGTCAAATCAACCAGAACAATGGGAACCGACGTGAGGGGAATGTTGGGAATGGGGTAGAAACTATCGCAATGGATTAGGTCAAAGTGATTACAGTCGAGTTCGTTTTTGATAGCATCACTTAAAGCGGTGGAAATGTAGTTGATAACCAAAAAGGGATATTTACTGAAACCGGCCAAAAGGATATTTTTAAGATTCCAGGTTTTACCCCGTTTAACTACAATTACCTGACGACAGTATTTTTGAATTTCTAGGAGACCCTCTTCATCGCGGCTGAAACAAATAAGAGTAATGTCGTTTCGGGAAGACAGATATTTAATGGAGTAATAGGAACTATTTTGACCGCCAGACTGATAAAGGCGGGGAATATAGGGAGTAATCATTAATATTTTTCGCTTAGTCATTTTGGAGGTCTAAAATAATAAACTGATCAGATCTATAAAGAGTGGGATAAAGTTTTATTAGCTGGTTGGTGTAATTATCAAAGTTGACAGATACTAGATAAAGAGGTTGGTTGGGGAAAAATTTTTTTGTCTTAGCGATATCATAAATTTCAATGGGAAAGCCCGGGCGATTACATTGATAGAGAAGGGCGGTATCGCCAAGATACGGAGCAATAATGAGGCTGTTTTTGGGAGTAAGTTGATTAACCATTTTTCCGGCAGCGATTATTTCGGGACGATTGATGCGATAAAACGGAAGAACTTTTTCAGCCGAAAAAAATAGGGAAAAGGCGGAGATTATTAAAACCAGACAGAGAGATAGAAATTTTTGGGAAAGGGTAAAGTAGAGGAGGTAGTAGAAGCCACAGCCAAGACTGATAGAAATAAATGGGATAATTAAGATTTGATAATAATCATGCTGGATATTACCACCGGGAACAAAGACAAAATATAAAAATATTCCGATAAACCCCAGAAAGTTTATGACATTAATGTTAAATTTTTGGTAAAATAAACCCAGGGTAACCGGAATAAGGCCAAAAGCTCCCAAGATAAGTAAACTGATTCTTTCCAGAATTAACCAACGCCACCAGTAGGGGCGAAGGATCAGGATTTGATTTAAAAAATCAATATGATAACCCCGATACCATTCAGGAAAAATTCTTTTGTCGGAAAAATTAAGAAGCCAGGCGGAGGCGGGGATACCTTCCGGGAAAGCCTGAATCCAGTGACGCCAAAGGAATAGTGGAACAAGAGAGATAAGAGAAAATACGATTATTTTTAATAATTTATTAATATTTTTTGTTTTTTTAAATCGAAAAAAAAGAAAAATAAAAATAGGTAAAGTCAGGAGGAGGGTGAAGGGTTTACAGAGAGCGGAAAGTGACAAAAAAATACTACTTAGGATCGGATGGAAACGGAATAAAACCAAGGATAAAGTCATAAAAAAGACGGCCGCATTTTCTGGAAGAATGGTTCGGGAATAATAGATATTAAAGGGCAATAAAAGAAAGGAGAGCATGGCTAAAAAGGCCGGAGCAAATTTTGAGGTCAAGGAAAAGACAAAAATGAAAATGAAAAGAGACGAAAAAAGACTCAAAACAATTGAGGTTAGTCTGGAAGCAATATCAACAGAAAGACCGGTAAGTTTAACGGTGGACCAGGATAATAGATTGTAGAGAGGGAATTCCACCATCCGAAGACCTTGGGGGTTGTCGAGCCCGGATTGATCGGACGAGAGGTTGTGATAAGTTGGAATTAGCAGATTGACGCCGTTGTTTAAAAAATTTTTGGTAACCGAAGCGGTATCGACTTGTCGATATGAATGCCAATCGGCAACCGGGGCGGAGAGATGATAGAGCCGGAGGAGAAGTCCGATACTTAGAGATAAAAATAGAAATAGGTAATGGTATTTCTTCACTGAGACTTTTGGTTAAATTTCGAAAGCTGATGGTAGATTCCGAAAATAATCCAAAAAGCATAAGCCACCTTGGAGGCTTCAAAAATATCGATAAAAATAGCATTGGTCAGGGCAGAAAAGACAACGCCAACAAAGACCAGTTCAAGGAGGATGGTAGAATCGGGCCTTTTTGTTTTTATAAGTCGGAAACTACGGAAAATAAGATAAAAAATCGGGAAAAGAAAAGTAAATAAACCTAATAGACCACTTTCCCCTAAAAGCCGGAGATAATCGTTGTCGGTGGCCAGGGAAATAGACCCCAACCCTGTGCCCCATACAGGATTTTTACGGAAGGCGACAATGGCTCTGGGCCATTCAACATTAAAGCGGATTTCACCGGATCGGGCAACACCGGCATCAATGTCGATAGGAATAAGCTCATCAATTGGTCCGTGGCGGATAATAGTCGGGATTGGTTTTACGGTTGGCAGGGGGATGGGGGTAGGAGTGGGTTTGACGGAAATGGTAGGAAGAGGAGCGGGGGTGTTGGTGGGAACAATTATAATAGTTGGAGTTGGCTTTGGTTTAAAAAAAGGCAGGGTAGCCAAAAGACGTTTATTTAAATCAACTGACTGAAGCATGCTGGAGGTGACCAGAACAGAGACGGGAATAACCCAGAGATATTTGCGGATCAAAACTAAGGCCAAGACACTACCACCCCAAAAAGCGAAAAAGGAAATTCGGGAAGCAGTTAAGGTCAGCAAATGGAAGGAGACCATAAAAAGAATAAAGGAAAAAAGTCGAAGAAATATGTTTTTGTAAATTAACATCACTCCCAGAAGGACGATTAAGACCAAACTTAAATAAGCTGCCAAATCGTAATGACCGGCAAAAGTGGAACTAATTCTGGTCCAGACATTCATTTGCAGAAGTTGGCCTTTGGAAAACTCTTCGTTCATGGTGGAGATGACCGGAAATTGAAGATATTTTTGACCATAACCATAGACAGCGATACCGGTGACAGATAAGAGCAGAAAAAGGTAAAAATATAGGAGATCTTTTTTGGAATTCATGGCTCTGAGGGTGATAAAGAAAAGAGAAACATATTCGAAACGACGGATTAAATGTAGAAGAAGGATGTTTACCGGTTCGGTTTGATAAATAAAGATAGCAATTAGAGTGGTGCTACTGATGGCCAGAAAGTAAGCCAGAAAAAACCAGGTAAATTTTTCTTTAAGGATGGGGAAACGGGATTTTATTTGAAGTAGAAGCCAGATGGCAAATACAAGAGCAATAACAATATCGTCGAGACGGAGGGCAACGTAAGTGTTGGAGAAATTTAACAACGGGAATTTGGGGTATAGGGGGATAAATAATATTAAGACAGCTAAAAGTGGCCGAAATATGTTCATAGTTCTTTTTGGGCTTGACGATAAATTGGGTTAATAAAACTTCTCAAAAAACAGCTGGTTTTGAAAAATATTTTAACAAAGAAAATTTGCCAAAGGGGGCGGTGTTTTTTAAAAAAAGAAAGAGCTCCCTGATATTCCCGGACAATCGGATCACTGCGTTTAAGGGCCGAAGCGCCGCCGAGGTGAATAATTTGGGGGCCAACCAGATACCAACACTGAGATTGGGGAAACTTTAGATGCATTCGGTAGCTCCACTCAACTTCTTCACCGTACATAAAATATTTTTCATCAAAGCCACCGACACTTTCATAAATTGAACGTCTTAAAAGCATGAAGGCACCGGTGACCCAATCCTGACGATGATCTTTTAGAAAAAAATTATCATGGGTATAGAAAGAGGGAGTGTGGGGATGAAAAGGTTTTATAAGGTAATTGAATAAGGGAAGATCATCAAGACCCAGAGACCAAGCAAAAACATTTAGTAGATTTGGGAAAAAACCACCAGAAGCCTGAATAGACTTGTTGGCATTTAAAAGTTGAGCGGTACAGATATGCGCCTCCGGATGAGCCGAGAGCCAATTGAGAGACTGACTGACAGCCGAATGGAGAATCAGGGTGTCCGAATTTAATAGTAAAAAATATTGCCCCAAAGCAATTTTTAGGGCCTGATTGTTGGCTTTACCAAAACCTGAATTTTCCGTATTTTTAATTAATTTTATCCAGTTGATATTTTGGAGTTTGGCAACACTGTCATCGTGAGAATTATTGTCGACTACAATAACCTCAGTGGGAATTTTGGAAGAGGCAGTAGCTTTGGTTAGGTCAAACTCCAGTCCTTTGTCAGCTTTTAGAGATTTAAGGCAATCCAGGGTGATTTGACAAGTATTAAAGGAAATGATGATGATGGAAAGTAGAGGATTAGTGTTCATGTTTTAGAGCCTGACGATAAATAAGAAAAATTAGAATTAAGGATGCCTGAGAAAATCCAAAAATCAGTAAACGGTTGAAAATCGAGACCGGAAAGGTTTTCAGGGTAATTTTGGCGGAGTAGGAAATGCCGTTGTATGTTAGTTTATTGGCAATGCGTTTTTCGGGTTTAGTAAAAACATCATTTTCCCACTCAAAACCATTAATAAAAAGTGATTCCTTAAAAGGGAGAACCAGCTCTTCAAGATAATAGCTTTGCATAGTATCACGAAAGATGGTTTTTGATTTTTCCGGGGGGTGGTTTAAATGAACAAGAAGCGGGTGGTTGTAAAAGGATAAATAGTAATTAATAACCTCACGGCGGGTTAAATTGGTGAAGTAGCCGGAAACATTTTTGAGTTGAACGGTATCGCCGGGTAGGGTAGATCTGACACTGTTGAGAAGATCCCTAAGTAAAGGCGGAGGGGTGACAAGGTAAATTAGAGCAATTATATTAAAAACTACCCAGGTAATAATAAGGGTTGTTTTGATCATTGAAACCACATGGCCCGACCAAGTAAGTAGTCGGGATTAGTAACCCGGCGAAGACCGATCTTTTTGGCTGGAACACCACCCCAAATTTCGAAATCAGGAATGCTTTTGGTAACCACGGCACCGGCAGCAACTACCGCTCCCCTACCAACAGTAACTCCGGGTAAAATAATAGCCCGAGGGCCAATGAAAACATAATCGCTAATTTTTACCGGAGCGAAACTATTACCAAAATCAGCTGAATTAACATTGTGTTCATCAGTGTAAATTAAGACTTCGGAAGCAATATCGACGTGGGAACCGATGGCGAGTTTTCCCCGTCCATCTAAAAAAGACCGGTAGCCAATAATGGTGTCGTGGCCGATAGTAATTCCAGAGGGTTTAAAGAAGTTGGCTTCTAAGTGAATGGTGGAATCAAAAGGAAGATTAATACCGGATAAAATGTAAAATATTTTACGAATGGTGTGAATGGGGATAAAGCCTACAATTCGCAATATAAGTAGCCAAAATTCTTCAAGAATTGTTTTTAGGCGATTGAGGACCTTGGGAAGAAGTTTTAACATGGATGAATTATACCCCAGATAGATGATCAAAAAGCTTTAAAAGTTGGTGGCCACTTTTGAACCAAGTGAAGCGACGACTGTTATTTGTTCCCAGATAATGGAATTTATTTCGGACTTCAGAATTAGTTATT
>JAGVHP010000064.1 GCA_020056515.1 Candidatus Shapirobacteria bacterium | reverse complement strand
ATGGAGGTAAAACTTTTTCCACTTGATCTTTTATCTCTCTGTTTTTTACTTCTCCCAAAAATACTGAAAATCTAACCAAAAGCGGCAAACCAAAAGTCAGTATCAGAAGAAAAGCTGATACTGTAATCAATCCTAAAAATACCGTCTTTTTAGAAATTTCTTCATCATTTTTCCGATCCCGCCTCGATTTATAAAATTCCGCCATGATATCCCTATTATACTCCGGAGCCGATAGGTAGAATTGGACTACCATCGACGGTTTACGAAACCGCTGCTCTACCGTTGAGCTATATCGGCCAGGAGCGGCTAGAGGGAATCGGACCCTCGACTAATCCTTGGGAAGGACTCGTTTTACCACTAAACCATAGCCGCCGATTCTTTTATTTTATCGTAAGCGCAACGTCATTCCAATTTCCAATCTGTCCGGGTTTATTACCTTGTCTTTATTTTGCTCCCAGATCTTTTTCCATTGAAAACCGTCCTTAAAAAATACCACAGCGATTCTCCATAAATTATCACCCTTAATTACTTTATACTCACTTGGAATTTCAGCTTTTTCTCTTTGTGCTTGAGTTAAGGTTGGCACTATTAACTTTTGACCAATTTCGATTTGACCAGGGTTTAAAATTTTGTTCTCCCTGGCAATTATTTCCCACTTATATCCATCTCCATAAACAGTATCGGCAATCTTCCATAAGTTATCGCCCTTTTTAACATCGTAATTACTCACACCCGTCACTATTTCTCCCGGCTTTTCTACTGACCCATTTTGCTGACTTAAACCTGGTAAACTTATGTTTCCTTTTCCTCTCCTGACAAAATTAAAAATCAGTGAAATTATTATCACCACCACCACCAAGCCCAATAGCATACTAATGGTTTCTTCTTTTTTATCACCGGTTAAATTTTTGCTCATAGCCTAACATAACGTCTGACAGTCCTATAGTCAACTTTCAACACCCCATTATCTCCGAACAATAATCTCATCATCGTAAACTTGTCCCAATTTTTTTATAAACTCATTTATTATTTTTATAAAACTATTTAACATAATCATATTTATCTTATAGATTCTTTCTTTACCCTCAACCTTACATTCAACCAATTTCAAATCTCTTAATTCCTTTAAAATCATTGATACTTGTGGTTGAGAAAGATTTGTCTCTTTTACCATTTCTCCTACCTTAATTTCCTTTTTTGTTAACAATACTAATATTTTTCTTCTTTTTTCATTTTTGATAATCTCATATATATTGTCCATATATAGATTATATAATAGTATATATATATTTGTATATATATCTGATTGTTACAAATATTTCTAATTCCCGCCACAATACCTTCAATATGAAAAACTTTGACAATAAACAAGAGCAAAGCCTGGTGATTGTTAAACCGGATGGAGTTCAGAGAAGTCTAATTGGAGAGGTTATCAAACGGTATGAACAATGTGGTTTAAAATTGGTCGCTCTAAAAATGGTTATTCCATCCCGAGAACTTGCCTTAAAACATTATTCCGTTGATCCGGGATGGGCCTTAAAACCGGAACTAAAAGTATAGAATCATACAAAGCTAAAGGACTAACTCCGCCAACTGATAATCCAATTGAATTAGCTGAAGATGTCCGAAAAAGATTGATTGACTTTGTCAGTAGTGGACCGGTTGTTTCTATGATTTGGCAGGGAATGGGAGCGGTAGCAATCATTAGAAAAATTACTGGCGGTACCGAACCATTAACTTCTATTCCCGGCACCATCCGTGGCGATTACACTATCGAATCATATACAGCTTCCGATCAAGCCGGTCGGGCTGTGAGAAATATTATTCATGCCTCTGGTTCAGTTGAAGAAGCCCAAGCAGAAATAAAACTTTGGTTCAAATCCGAGGAAATCCTCAATTATCGGTTGATATCAGAAGAAATCCTTTACGATGTCAATCTTGATGGCATTTTAGAATAGCCCAAATTTCTGATATAATAGGTCTGCTCCCCAAATCTATGACCGATTTTAAAGTTGGCGACCACATTGTTGATTTCGAAAATATTTATCAAATTTACGCTGTTAAAACTCAAAAAGATCTCAAAGGTGCTCCGGTAAAATGTTTCTTTTACCGGCCTCTTGAAGCCAGTGAACGGGATAAGTCAGTGGTAGCCTCGGTTCCGATTGATAATGTTGCCAAAAGCGGCCTACGACACCTGATTTCCAAGGATGAAGTCAAGGAATTTTTTAAACTCTTAGGTAAACCTCTGGACACTGCCCTTTTATTTGAACCCAAACTTACCAAAGAAGCCCTGTATTTAAACGATCCCATCAAAACCGTCCCTATTCTCAAATTGCTTTTTCAAAACAAAATTCAAACTGCCGAAAAATTTGCCAAAACCAACAGCGAAGTTATGGAAGGTATCGTTAAACATCTTAGTGACGAAATTGCTTTTGTTACCAAAAAATCTTTTAAATCCGTCCGCGACCAAATTCTTTCCACCCTTAAAAAATCCTCGACTTAAACTTCTTTTCAAGATAAAATCCTGAATTTCCTTGCGGGTAATCTGGCACGAGGTTAGAACTATTCCCAAATTCGATGCCTCTTTATAAACCCCCTTCCGGCACCGGTTTTTAAATACTGTTCAAACTCGAATGCTTTGTGTTCACTATCGAAAATAAAACAAGATTTTAATTTCCAGGGGATACCATCTTTTGTAGCATCAACCTGTTTTAAATTATGTCTCTTGATCCTATCTTTTAAATCATTTGTACAGCCAATATAGTGCCTATTTTTAGAATTAACTAAAAAATATACATAATAATACACAACAAATTTTACATCAAAGCGGGTTTACCCGATTTATACATCACAGTAAAAATAACTTTACTTCGATATAGGCTAAAACAATTCCAAACAATCCACCGCCGCTAAAGCTTTGGCGGATAAAGCGGGCCCGATGGGATTTGAACCCACGATCTTCCGCGTGACAGGCGGATGTGCTAGACCGCTGCACCACGAGCCCAAGTCTGTCTGCTACTATACCAAAGTTTACCCAAACTCACAATGAAAAGGGTGTTATAATTTTTCATTATCTTTTTAAAAAATACTATGTGGATTTTTATTGCCATTCTGGCCGTTCTGGTTCTTTACCTTATCGGTTTTTTCAACAGTCTCAAGACCCTTCAGGTACGAATCACCGCTTCCATTCAGGAAATCGGCAATCAACTCAAACGTCAATCAAATTTAATCCCCAGTCTAATCGAATCGGTTAAAGGATATCTTAAACAGGAAAAAGGCATCTTTGCCGATTTAACCTCAGCCCGAAAAAGTATTGATTCGGCCATGAGTAATCAATCCGGTACCAAAGTCGATGAAGCTCAAAAATTAATTTCCAAAGTTCTTGGCTCCATCAAAGTGATCATGGAAAGTAATCCGGAAATCAAATCCGCCGGCTTAATTGGCAAACTTATGGACGAACTTCGGGACACTTCCGACAAAGTCATGTATGCCCGCCGAACTCTTATCGATCTTTCAGCTGATTTTAATACCAAAATTTCTACCATTCCCGGACTCTGGATAGCTCCCTTGATGGGTTTCACCACCCAAAAAGGACTTGATACTCCCATTTCCGGAGAATTCCTGAAGGTTTCCGGAGCTGAAACTAAGAATCCTGAAGTAAAACTTAACTAATGGTCAACATTTACGAACAAATTTCCAGTAATAAACGGCGTTCTGCCGTTATCATTTTTTTATTTATTACCTTTATTGTTGGCACTGTATATTTAATTGCCCAAAGCTATTCTTCCCCTGAACTTATTCCCCTGGCCATTCTTTTTTCCAGCGGCTCAGCTCTGGTTGGCTATTTTGCCGGGGATCAAATTGCTCTCAAATTAAATGGCGCCAAACCGGCTACCCGAAAAGAATATTTTGATTTTTACACTGTCACTGAAAATTTGGCTCTGGCTGCTTCCGTCCCGCCACCTCGTATATTTGTGATTGATTCGGCTGCTCTCAATGCCTTTGCCACTGGGCGCGATCCCACCCATGCTTCCATTTGTGCCACTACCGGGCTACTCTCTAAACTCAACCGCGCCGAGCTTGAAGGAGTCATCGCCCATGAGTTATCCCACATCAAAAATTTTGACACCCGGTTAATGACTCTGGTTTCTATTTTAATCGGTACCTTGTCTATCTTAACCAATTTAAGTACCCGCCGGCACTTTCTAAACTCCGATAATGACCGCAGGGGGAGTGGTATTTTAATGGCTATTGGTTTAATCCTAATTGTTTTTGCTCCGATAATTGCCCAATTGATTCAATTAGCCATCTCCCGTCGCCGCGAATATTTTGCTGATGCCGGCGCCGTTATGATTACCCGTCAACCAAGTGGGCTCATTGGTGCTCTAAAAAAATTAGCCGCTGACCAAAATATTTTGGAAACCGCCTCCACCGCCACCGCCTCACTTTACATTTGCAACCCATTTAAAGGCAATAAACTAGCCAGTTTGTTTAGTACCCATCCGCCAATTTCTGATCGCATCGCCACTCTCGAGAAAATGTTGTAATTACAGCATTTTGTCCGTACAGCCCCTATTTGATCCAGTCTGCTTTATTGATAATTGATAATTTAGAATTGATAATTGTTTTGTGCCCGATTTTGTTCATCTTCATCTTCATACCGAATATTCGCTACTTGACGGTTTAACTAAAATCAAAAAACTGGCCACCGTTCTCAAAGACTTTAACATGAAATCCTGCGCTATCACCGATCACGGCAATATGTATGGGGCTGTCGAGTTTTATAAAACTATGGTCAAAAATGACATTAAACCGATTATTGGCTGTGAAATTTACACCTGTCCTCAAGACCGACATACCAAAACCAGCATCAATCGTAAAAACTATCACCTTATTCTTTTGGCCAAAAACCATCGGGGTTATCAAAACCTAATTAAAATTGTATCTCTCGGCCACCTGGAAGGTTTTTATTACAAACCCCGAATCGACTGGGAAATATTGGAAAAATATCACCAGGATCTTGTCTGCACCAGTGCCTGTCCCCAAGGAGAAGTCGGATCGCATATATTGAATAACCTCTATGATACCGCCCGCGATAGTGCCAAAAAATTCCAACAGCTCTTCGGTCCTGATTATTATCTGGAAATTCAGCGCCACCCGGGTGTCAAAGACTTTGAAAAGTTTAGCGAAGGTATTATTAAAATCAGTCGGGAATTAGGCATTCCTCTGGTGGCCACCAACGACTCTCATTATTTAAAAAAAGAGGAGGCTTTTGCTCAAGATGTTCTGGTAATGATAAATACTCAAACTACTACCAACACCCCTAATCGTTTATCTATGTACGAAACCCCTGACTACTATGTCAAAAACCAGAACGAAATGATTTCTCTCTACCCCGACCTCCCTGATGCTATCAAAAACACCAGTAAAATTTCGGATATGTGTAACTTGGAAATCGAACTAGGCAAGTGGTTTTTCCCTAAGTTTAAATTGCCACCCAAAACTAGCGCTGAGGACTACTTAAAAAAGATCACCCAAAAACACGCCAAAGATTTTTTCGGCAAAATCACCCCTGAAATAAAAAACCGTCTTGACTACGAACTGGATGTAATTTGTCCCAAAGGTTATGCTCCCTATTTTCTGATCATGAAAGATTTTATTGAATGGTGCGAACAAAATGACACCCCCACCAACACTCGTGGTTCCGCTTCCGGCTCTCTTGTTTCCTTCGTGTTAGGCATCACTTCTGTTGACCCCCTTGTTTACCAACTCCCTTTCGAACGTTTTTTAAACAAAGACCGCCCTTCTCCTCCGGATATTGATCTGGACGTCGCCGATGACCAACGTCAGGAAATGCTCTATCACATCAGCGACAAATATGGCAAAGATGCCGTCGCTCAAATCTGCACTTTTGGCCGGATGATGGCCCGAGGGGCTGTCCGGGACACTGCCCGAGCTCTAGGTTATGAATATGCTGTCGGTGACAAAATCAGCAAACTTATTCCTCTCGGATCTCAGGGTTTTCCCATGTCTATTGATAAAGCCCTAAACACTACCCCCGAGCTTCAGATGATGTTTGACACCGATCCTGATGCTAAAAAAATTCTGTCAACCGCCAAGCAAATCGAAGGTTGCGCCCGGCATATTTCCGTTCATGCCTGTGGCCTGGTTATTTCCCCCACCACTATCAATGATTTTTGCCCGACCCAAACTGAAACCGGTGGCAACAAACCCATCACCCAGTACGAATTTCACGCCTGCGAAGACGTAGGTCTCATTAAATACGACATTTTAGGAATCAGAAATCTTTCCTTTCTTCGTCAGGCAGTTATCAATGTCCGCAAAATCAAAAAAATCGATATAAATCTCCGGAATCTTCCCCTTGACGATAAAAAAACCTTTGACATGCTTTCCCGGGGAGACACTATGGGTGTCTTTCAACTCGGCGGGGAGGGGATGACCAAATGGCTAAAAGAACTAAAGCCTAATCGGGTTGAAGACCTCATGGCCATGGTGGCTCTTTACCGACCCGGACCCATGGCTATTATTCCTGAATATATTGCCCGCAAAAACGATCCTAAAAAAATCGCTTATTTTGATCCCAAAATGGAAAAATTTTTAAACAAATCCTACGGTCTTTTGGTTTATCAGGACGACTGTCTTTACACTGCCATTGAACTGGCCGGTTATGACTGGGTAACGGTTGATAAATTTCGAAAAGCTATTGGTAAAAAAATTCCCGAAGAAATGAATGCCCAAAAAGAAAAGTTTATTGAGGGTTGTGTTAAAAATGGTTATACCTTAAAAAAAGCTGAAGAAATTTTTGGTTACATCGAACCGTTTACCTCCTACGGCTTCAACAAAGCCCATGCCGCCTCATACGGCATGCTGGCCTACCGTACTGCCTACATGAAGGCCAACTACCCGGTTGAATATATGTGTGCCCTCTTGACCGCTGAAGCCAACGACTCAGAAAAAGTTAGTGCCGGTATTGAAGAGTGCCGGCACCTTGGAATCACCGTCTCTCCGCCGGACATCAATCTCTCCCAGAAAGGTTTTGAAATGGAGGAAAATCTAAAGTCTTTAGAGAAAATGTCTATCCGTATTGGTTTTTCGGCTATCAAAAACGTTGGCGATGTGGCCATTGACCTGATTCTCAAGGAACGAAATACTAAGGGTGTATTTAAAAACTTTTCCGATTTTTGTCTTAGAGTCAGTGGTCAAAAAGTTAATAAAAAGGTTTTAGAAAGCCTCATTAAAGTTGGCGCTTTTGATAAATTTGCCGAAAGAAACGCAATTTTGGCCGGATTAGAAATTATTCGTAGTTCCTGTGATCGAATAACCTCCAAAAGAAGCAATGGTCAGTTTGGCCTATTTGACGGTGGTGAGGAAAAGGGGCAACAGGCTGTGGTTGATAAATTTCCCACAGTTACCGCCATGACCGAAAAAGATAGGTTGGATCAGGAAAAACAGCTTCTCGGGATCTACGTTACCGAAAATCCGATTTCCAAAATACTCGCCCCTTTTCGTCAAGCCTCTCTACCTAAAATTAGCGAAATATTAAATCGCGAAGATAACCTGACTGTTAAGTTTATTGGTGTTGTCACTCGTTTTAAAGTAATTCGTACCAGAAAAGATAATTCACCCATGGCTTTCGTTACTATAAGCGACGAGAGTGGAGACATCGAGGGAGTAGTTTTTCCCAAAGCTTACCAAAACCACCTATCACTATTAAAGGAAAATCAGGCTGTCTACATTGAAGGTAAAACTAATTCCCGAAATGATACTAAATCAATATTAATTGACCTATTGTCGGAAAATCTCCCGGACACCGTAAAGAAATTTGATTTTATAATCGAAGTCCCCCCGAGTTCCGGTCAGAGCCAGTTAATGGAACTTAATCATCTTTTAAAAGACAATCCCGATGGTCACCGTGGACTAATAATTCTGCCAAACGGCAAACAAATACCGCTTTCCTACGGTGTTAAATACAGCTCACGGCTCCAACAAGAAATTGACTCTATCCTCAACTCAAGATAAAATACCCTACTACTATGGCACTAAAATTTACCCATAAAGATCTGGTCTTCAGCGTTGGCGATACTGTCAAGGTCAATTACAAAATCAGAGAAAAAGACAAGGAAAGAATTCAGGCTTTTGACGGCGTTATTTTGGCCATCAAAGGTCAGGGTGATAGTAAAACCTTTCTGGTTGCCAAAAATGCTACTGATGGAATTAGGGTAGAACGTATTTTCCCAATTTCTTCTCCTTGGATTGATTCCATCAAAAAGATTCGTTCTCCCAAAACCAAAATTCGTCGGGCCAAGCTCTATTTCCTGCGCAAACCACACGCCCGCCCAATTTAAATTCTGGTGGGCCCTGCGAGGATCGGACTCGCGACCAACTGCTTAAAAGGCAGCTGCTCTACCACTGAGCTAAGGACCCAAAGTACCTAGTATTATCTCACAGCCTCAAAAAAGTTAAAATACACTATGCACCTCTATGGTCTCATCATAGGTATTTCTGTGTCTATCGGCATATACCTCTTTGAAAAAAACAATACCATTATTCCTAAAATACTTGTCAATTCTTTTGTTATTGGTTTTTTAATCTCCCTTTTAATCGGCGCCCGCCTGTATCACGTTATTGATCAGTGGTCATATTATTCCCAAAATCTTTTACAAATTTTTAACACCCGGGGTGGGGGATTGGGAATTTACGGTGCCCTAATTGCCAGTTTTCTTTTTATTTTTCTTTTCTCTCAAATTTATAAAATCAACTTTTTACTCATTACTGACAACTTGGTTCTTGTTTTACCCCTCTGCCAATCTATCGGCCGTTTCGGCAATTTTGTCAATGGCGAAATTTCCGTCTGGTGGCTCGAATCACTGCTGTGTCTCCTGTTGTTTTATATTTTAAAATCTAAAGTTCTAAAGCTCTATAGTTCTACCTCACTATATTTAATCGGCTACGGCCTGATCCGTTTCATCACCGAGTATTTTCGCGCTGACACTTGGGTTGTCAGTGGTTTTAAAATCGCCAATATTATTTCTTTAATCTTTGTAATACTCGGTCTTTTCCTGATAAAATATCAGTCACGGCTCCGTCGTCTAGTGGCCTAGGACACCTGGCTTTCATCCAGGTAATCGAGGGTTCGACTCCCTCCGGAGTCACAACTGTATCCAAACGCGGTATTATAAATTATTGTGGAAAACTCCAAGTCCCTCAAAACTATTTTTAAGAATACTGTCTGGTGCCTTGGGTTAATCTATCGAAGCAATCAGGCTCTCTTTATCGGTGTTTTTATTTTCGGTATTTTTGTCTCCGTCATTCCCTTTTTCCAAAACCGGATATTTTCGGAGCTTATCGATAGTTTGATCTATGGCCGAACTTACTGGATATCTATTTTATTTTTATATTCCGGTATTTTAGCCCTAAACTCCATCTTTTTTTATCTTCAAAGCCAGTTTAGTCGGGTTTTGGACATCCAGCTGCAGGCTTATCTTCGGAAACTATTCATTGGTAAAGTTACCACCCTCGATTATCAACACCTTGAAGGCAAAGATACCAGCAATTTAATCTCCAAGGTTGATGAAGAATTTGGCTGGCGCATCCGCCAAACTTTATCTGATGCTAATAGTATCTTTACTAGTCTCTTAAGTCTTTTAGCAGTTTCAGTCATCCTAATTCCTAGGTTCCCTCTCCTTTGGTTAATAATCTTTTTGAGTCAAATTCCTCAATATTTCTTTCAAAGATATTGGATTCAAAAAGATTGGCTCATTCACGAGAAAAACAGCGACAAAACCAAACTGATGTGGGACTTAAATTGGCAACTTCGCCAAAAAAACTACATTGCCGAGTTAAGAATCAATAGCGCCATTAAATATTTATTTCAAAAATTTGCTGACTCCTGGGATTTTTTTGCCAACTCCCGCACCCAACTACGAGTTTCCCAAACTCCCACCGAATTTGGTCTAATTGCCCTTTCGACCTTAATCGGGGCCTTTTGCCTCTTCACTTTAATCAACAGTACTCACCTAGGTTTGATCACCATCGGACTTTTTACCTTTTATTTTCAGTCAATTTCCGCCACCGCCAACTTTTTCCGAAGTCTGGTTTTCAGCTCCGTCAGCATCACTGAAAATAGCTATCATATCGGCAATTTCAAAAAAGTGTTGGGGTTAATAAATACCATAAAAAGCGGTACCAAGACCGTTTCCAAACCCCACCCGCCCAAAATTGAATTTAGAAATGTTTCCTTCAAATATCCGGAAACCAATCGTTACGTTTTTCAAAACTTAAACCTAATTATTAATCCTCAGGAGGAAATAGCCATTGTCGGTCAAAACGGTGCCGGCAAAAGTACTTTAATTAAACTTCTCTGTCATTTCTATGAACCCACTTCCGGTCAAATTTTGATAAATGGTATTGATCTTCGGTTATTAAAACTTGATAGTTGGTACCGCCAACTTTCATTTTTGGCTCAGGAGTTTAACAGTTTTTACAACCTCACACTTCGGGAAAGTGTCTTTCTTGGCCGCCCTTCTCAAAAAAGCGACCAAAAGATTTTAGAAGCCTTAAACCTTGCCGACGCCTCTTTTATAAAAAGATATTCCCGAGGGTTAGATACTCCCATGAGTCTTCGCTACGGTGGCGAAGAACCTTCCTGGGGACAGTCCCAAAAACTGGCGATTGCTAGAGTTTTTTATCGAAATAGTCCGATAATTATTTTGGACGAACCCACTGCCTCCATTGATGCTGTCTCCGAAAGTAAAATCTTTTCCCGTCTTTACAAAACTGTCAAAAATAAGACCCTCATCATTGTCTCTCATCGCTTCTCTACTGTCAGAAACGCTCAGAGGATTATTGTTATCAATCAGGGTAAAATCGTCGAAACTGGAACCCACAGTGAGCTTCTAACCCTAAAGGGGCTCTACTCCCGATCCTTTAATCTCCAGGCTAAAGGTTATACTCAAGAATAATGATCAACACCGCCAGCCAAATTCAACTCTATCTTTCAGACCAACTCCAAAGTCTCCAGAAACCCGCTAACATTAACCTTGGTTCTCAAGATCTTTCCTCTTTTATTTATCAAGCCCTAACTACCACCAAATACCGCCGCCATTCTATTTCCCCCGAATATCAGGATCATATAAAAAAAGTCATTGCCACCTCAATTAGCAAAAATCAACCTATCCCTCTGGTTTGGGTTTTTGGCTGCTACAAACTCTGGCGGCTGCCGGAATCGCCTTATGTCGATTGGGCTGAGCTTTTCTTTTTAATTCACAAAGTTTCTTGGCTCAAACCTATTCTGGCAGCATATAAACCCGGAATTTGGTTTGATTTTTTCGCCGACGGTATTGTTGTCCCGCTTTTAAACCATATCCCCGAATCTGATATGACTATCTATCAGGATAGTTTTAGAAACCTCCTGTCAACTTTCAAAAAATATATACCCCACAATTTAATCTTCACCCTCCACACTCTTGAGGAACTTTACGGCTCAAAAAAAGAATTTCAGAAAGAATTCAAGATAAATTACGACGCCGTTATCAAACAGGACAAAACCGATCCATATATTGTATCTGACCAGCAGAAATCAGTTATCAATATGAATGTCAAATCAGACAAAGAATTAAGCGAGAACGAACTACATCAATCCCAACTAATTTTCGAAGCTTTTGTCTTAAGCTCTAAACGCCGGCCGTATTACCGAACTCCCGATAAAATTTTTCTGGATAGCTTCCCCATAAAAAATTGTCTTCCCATCGGCGCTACCAGAACCTCTTCGGTTAGATTTTGGATAAGTAAAGGAGTGTTGGAAAAACGTCAAAATTCGTTTATTGAAACCGTTTTGTCCTTCAAACAAATCCAAAAGTCCCAATTCTCAAATTACCCCATCGATCTCCCTGATTTTAATAACCCAAATTATAAATCAATTAGTATTTTAAAATAATGCTCTACATTTTTCACGGCGATGATTTATATCACAGCCGCGAGGCTCATCAGAACTTTTTGGATCAACTTAAAGATAAAGAAATTATGCGCCAGGAATCCAAAGATTTCGACTTCGATAAGTTAAATCTCTTCGTCAATTCTCCTTCCCTCTTTCAAAACCAAAGAAGTCTGGCTCTCTACTCTCCTTTTTCCTTAACCAAAAGTCAGCTGGAAAAATTATCTTCTCTAATAAAAGAGAATCAATATGTCGACACTGTTATCTGGCAGGATCGAACACTCCGTCAAAATGAAATTTCTCTTTTTGGCCCTGCCAAAGTCCAAAAATTTCCTCTCGATAAACAACTCTTTAATTGCTTAAACTCACTCAAACCCAGAAACCACCGTTCCTTTGCCGAAATTTATTTAAAAGTTATTAAACAGGAACCATTTGAGCTGGTTTTTTTCTGGTTTAAAAACCGTCTCCGCCAAAATCTCACCTCTTTTTCCCCTTTTCCCTCCGAAAAACTTAAATTGTGTTATTTGGCTCTAATAGATCTTGATTATCAAATTAAGACCGGCACTCTATCTGAAACTAAAGAAAATACCCTCCTCAATCTTTTTTTCGATTTAATGTCTTAGCATCACCTCTTCTTTTCTGCTATTATTTTCTAATGTCCCAAACTATCCCCAAACCCTGGGGATTCGAAATTCTGGTCGCTACTACCTCTCTTCCCTATGGTGGCAAAATCTCCTTTACCCGGGCCGGAAAACGCTGGTCGCTTCAATACCATGATCAAAAAATCGAAACTTTGGTTCTTCTTTCCGGCCAAGCTCATCTTAGTCTCGGCCCAGATCAAAACTCGCTGGTAACCCTTCCCATGGAATTAAGTCAGGAATATACTATCAAACCCCAAACTATCCACCGTTTTAATGCCATTACCGATTGTGTCACTATTGAATTTTCCACCCCGGAAACCGGCACCACTTTTCGCCTCGAAGATGACTACTCCCGCCCCAACGAATCGGACACCACCAGATTATTACCTGACCGTGGTTGGCAACCTGTAAAATAATATGAAAACTCCTGCTCTTATTTGGTTTAAAGACATTAAGTTTGAAGACGTTACCGTCGTTGGCGGTAAAGGCGCTAATTTGGGAGAAATGTATAACCTGGGTATCCCTGTTCCCAATGGTTTTGTGGTCACTGCTAAAACCTATTTTGACTTTATTGAAAAAAATAATCTAAAACCTCAAATAAAAAATATTCTGGATTCTGCCAATGTTGATCACCCCGACGAGCTTCTCTCCGCTTCCAAAAAAATCAAAACCCTTATTAAAAAAGCTCCGATTCCTGATCCTGTTGCCATTGAAATAATGACTGCCTACAAGAAACTGGGGAGTTTTGGTGGCCTAAAAGATTTACCCGTGGCGGTTAGATCCTCAGCTACCGCCGAAGATAGTATCGATGCCTCTTTTGCCGGCCAACAGGAAACTTTTCTTAACGTCATCGGAGAAACCAATGTCTTAAACCGTGTTCGTGATTGTTGGGCCTCACTTTTTACTCCCCGCTCAATTTTTTACCGGGTCAAAAAGAACTTCGATCATTTTAAAGTTGGAGTCGCCGTCCCGGTTCAAAAAATGGTTCAAAGTGAAATCTCCGGCATTATGTTTACCGTCAACCCGGTTTCAAACGCCAAAAACGAAATTGTTATCGAAACCATTTGGGGTCTGGGTGAATACATAGTTCAGGGTATTACCACTCCGGACCAACATATAATTAATAAATCTACCTGGGAAATCCAATATAAAAATTCCACCCCCCAAGACCGACAGTTAGTTAAATCGGAAAACGAAACTCATGAAGCCGAAGTTCCCAAATACAAACAAAATAAATTTAAAATTGATAATGAGACGGCAATTAAAATTGCCAAAATCGGCCAAAAACTCCACAACCATTACGGTAAGGCTCAAGATATCGAATTTGCCATTGAAAAAGGCAAATTATACATTGTTCAAACCCGGCCGATCACTACTTTAAATTCCGCTACCAATCAAAAATCATTCGAAATTTCCGGAACCCCGATTCTTCAAGGTGAAGCCGCTAGTCCCGGTTTCGCCTCGGGACCCATTATCCTTATCAATAGTCCCAAGGAAATAAATCGGGTGGTCCCAGGCCAAATTATGGTTATTAGTATGACCACTCCAGATTTTGTCCCGGCTATGAAAAAAGTGTCGGGAATTATTACTGATAAGGGTGGCCAAACATCTCATGCCGCCATTGTTTCCCGGGAACTGGGAGTTCCCTGTGTCGTTGGGACAAAAATCGCTACTAAAAAACTCAAAGAAGGGGACATTGTTACTTTGGATGGAAGCAGCGGCAGAATCTGGGAGGGAAATTTAATCGAATCAAATCCCCAACTAAATAAGATTCCCCCGGTTGATAAAAATCTTAAAACTGCCACCAAACTCTACGTTAATTTGGGTGAACCGGAATTGGCCAGAGATATTAGTCAAAAGAATGTTGACGGCGTCGGACTTCTCCGGGCCGAATTCATGATGGCTAATATCGGCACCCACCCCAAACGAATGATTTCTGAAGGCCGGCAGAAAGAATACGTCGAAACCCTGGCCAAAGGAATTACTGAATTTTGTAAAAACTTCAACCCCCGACCGGTGATTTATCGGGCCACTGATTTCAAAACCAATGAATACCGATATCTTCGCTTCGGCAAACTTTATGAACCCGAAGAGCCCAATCCGCTTCTGGGTTTCCGGGGTGCCATTCGCTATATAAACTCCCCCGAAGTCTTTCAAATGGAGCTTGAGGCCATCAAGATCGTTCGTAACCGCTTTAGCCTAAAAAACCTCTGGCTAATGATTCCCTTTTGCCGGACTCCTGGGGAACTTTTTGAGGTCAAAAAAATTGTTAGCAACACTGGCCTTTTCCGTAGCCCCAGTTTCAAACTTTTCATGATGGCCGAGATTCCCAGTAATGTCATTCTTTTGGATAAATTTATCGATGTCGGCATTGATGGAATTTCTATAGGCAGCAACGACCTAACCATGTTGACCCTGGGTCTTGACCGCGACAATTCCGAAGTCGCCAAAGGTTTTAGTGAGATGGACCCATCTATTCTTTGGAGTTTAAAAAGATTAGTCACTAAAGCCAAAAAACGGGGGATTTTAGTTTCTATTTGTGGTCAAGCTCCCAGCAATTACCCGGAACTGGTTGAAAAATTAGTCAAATGGGGGGTCAGCAGTATTTCCGTTTCCCCTGACGCCATTACCCGCACCCGGGAAATTATCTCCTGGGCCGAAAAAAGAAAGATCAACGGAAAATAATTAGGATCTTGGCCGTGATAAAACTTCCTCAATATTGGCAACTCTGTCACACACATAACCACTTTGTTCTGGTTTAATTTCTATCAAACCCCTAACGACTACTTGATTGGCCTCCAATAAAACCAGGCTACATCCCATAAATTTTGGTATTCCGTCCAGTCCGATACCCCAAGCACCCAAAGATTCAAAGCGTCCTTTACCCGATGGCACACTAAAAAACATATTATAAGATTATATCACTACCTAAATAAAAACTACTACCTCTTCTCCCCTCATATCCCCATCCCAATCATTTTTTATTTCTTCAAACTTCTTGGTCATTTCCCGGCAAATCCGAATCTGTGCTTCTTTTCCGTAAGTTTCCTTAATCTCACCCACTAATTTTTCCAGTCTATTTGGTGATTCGTACACCACCTTGACTCCCTCAACCATTTTATATTTTTCCAATATTTTCTTTCTTTCCCTGTCTTTTTTTGGTAAAAATCCCAGAAAAGAAAATCTCTGCATCGGCAACCCGGATAAAATTAAAGCATTAATCACGGCACTGGCTCCGGGAATGGCTGTGTATTTTAACCCCAATTCCCGGCATTTTTTTACCAAAAGCCAGCCCGGATCGGAGAGTAGGGGAGTGCCGGCTGAAGTCACCAGTCCCACCTCAAAACCTTCTTTTAACCAACATACCACTTGGGGTATCTTTTGCCTCTCCACCTCATCATAAAAAGAAATCAACTTCGGTTTGTTGGCAATTTTTAATTCCTGCAATAAAATCCCCGTTTTTCTGGTGTCCTCACACAATAAAATATCCAAACTCTCCAGTGTCTCAATTGCCCGCAAGGTTATATCCCCCAAGTTCCCGATTGGTGTGGAAATTATATAAAGCATTTCAATTAAACTGTCTAATCACCGCCACTACTCTCCCTTTTATTTCTACATCCGTCACATACATCGGTGCCATAGTGGAATTGGCCGGCTGTAACCGAATTCGACTCGCCTCCCGATAATAGCGCTTCAGGGTAGCAAAACCATTTCGTAAAACCGCTACCACAATATCGCCATTTTTGGCTTCTTTTTGTTCCTTAACCACCACATAGTCGCCACTTAGTATCCCGTCATCAATCATTGAGTCCCCTTTGGCCTGCAGCACAAAGGATTTTCCCTTGGGTGCCAAAGCTGAATTAACTATCAGGGTGGCATTAGGATCAGTATATGGTTCCAGCGGTGCTCCGCAGGCAATAAACCCCAACACCGGTAATTCCACCTGACCGTCTCTTCGGCTTTTTTCCTCCTCACTTTCCAAAACTTCTATTCCTCGAACTGCTCCCCGGTAGCGCCTGATCAATCCTTTCTTTTCCAGAACCGCCAGGTGTTCATGGACCGTAGCTAGCGATGATAAACCCAATTTATCGGCAATTTCTGTTAAAGTTGGGGCATAACCATATTTATCAATTGAAAGAGTTATGAGATCAAGAATTTCTTTCTGGCGTCGATACACTGTGGCCGGCATAAAGAAATGATACACGAACAATACCCGAAGTCAAGCACCATCATGCTACCATTTATACATGTTTTGGATTCTTTTTAGCTTATTCTTATTTCTTAACCCATATCAAACCGACGCTATCGACGAATTTTC
Organism: Candidatus Shapirobacteria bacterium; assembly: GCA_020056515.1. GTDB lineage: Bacteria > Patescibacteriota > Microgenomatia > UBA12405 > UBA12405 > UBA12158. The sequence goes on along the minus strand of JAGVHP010000064.1, from coordinate 852 downwards.
AATCAAGCAAAATATTAATTACACTGTCAACCAAACGGGTGACGGTGAAGCTCTCCACCGAATAGAAATTACAAACAACTACTCTCAGCTCGTCCCCAAAGAATACTCTTTCTCACTCTCAGGCTTACATCCTCTTAGCCTCCAGGCTTATGATAATTTCGGTCCAATTACCGTTTCTACCACTATTTCTGTCACCGATACCCAAATCAAATTAACCCTTCCCCGATCCCAAGCCGGTAAAAATCAAATTACTTCTTTTTTCATCCACTATCGTCTTTCCGGCTTAGCCACCGCCAAAGGTAAAACCTGGGAAATTACCTTACCCCAATTTCAGAGTAATTTAAAAAGTAGCCTGACTGTTAACTTAAAAGTACCCATATCATTTGGCCGCCTGTCCTTCAGTCCCAACAACAGTACCGTCATATACGACTCTCTATATTCACTTATTCGCCTGGAAAAATTTGATCCGCTTCAAAAAAATGTTTTCATTTTAGGAAATATTCAACTTTTTGATTTTAATCTAAAATACTACCTCAAAAACCAAAACCCGGTTGCCTCCCTCATCCCCATCTCCATACCTCCGGACACATCTGGTCAAAAAATAATATTTACCAAAATCAACCCCCGCCCTCAAAACATTGAATCCGATGATGATGGTAATTGGTTGGCCTATTTTCTTTTACCTCCCAATGCCTCAGTTGAAATTGAAGTTACCGGTCAGGCCAAAATCGGCTCCCGCCAGTCTCCCATCATCCCACCCGACTCTTCACTTTCTGAACAGTTATATTGGCCGATTAGTCACCCTGATATAAAAGCACTGGCTGCCAAATATACTACTCCAAAAAGCATTTT
>JAGVHP010000060.1 GCA_020056515.1 Candidatus Shapirobacteria bacterium | reverse complement strand
GAGTAGAATTCTGGTATGAAGAAAGTGGCGAGTAAATATTTTACAAATAAAGAAGGGGAAACTCTAAAAAAGGATTTGTTATCAACTGTTGATGCTAGGTTGCAAGGTGAAATCACTAAATTAAAATACGAACTTAAGGATGAACAAACAAAATTTTTAAGTGAGATGCATGATATGGTTGATGGTTTAGCATCGGAAGTAAGAGATAATCGAGATTTTAGGGACATTACGACAAATCAGATAATAGAAGACAGAGAAAGGATTGGGAAATTGGAAAAGAAGGTATTTGGGGTAGTTTCTTTAAGCTAGACACTGGCAAGGGTATAGTAGGCGCCTTTGGTGGAACCCTTTTTGATGCAGACTTTATCGTCGATAAGTTTTTTTAGATCGCGCCAGATAGTGTCGTCGCTAACCATGGGAAGTAAAGATTTAGCATCGGGCATGCGTAATCCCCCAAATTGTTGCATATATTCGACTAATTTTATTTGGCGTTCGGTCAGGTGAACTTGTTTCCCGCCTAGTTTTTGTTTGAATTTTAGATCACGGGAAAGAGTTTGGACTTTATCTCTGACCCGGGAGAGTTCGGCTCCGAGGGCCTCAGTAAAATATTCAACCCAGGCGGAAAGATCCCGACGGAAAAGATCGGAATTTAATTCGTGGGTAGCTTGAATGGTGTTGTAATAGTTTTCGGCGTTGCGATCAAAATGCTCTTCAAGTGAGAAAAGACGGCGAATATCGTAACCCTCAACATAGAGCGGGAGAATGGCAAAAGCCCGGGAACAGCGGCCATTACCTTCAATAAAAGGATGAATAGCGACTAAAATATAATGAGCAATGGCACTGCGGATGGCCGGATGAATTTCGCGGGATTCGACACTATTAATCCAGTCGATAAAATCGGAGACGAGATAGGGTACTTCGATAGCCGGCGGCGGACGGTGGGCAATTTCGCCGGTGCGGGTATTTTTTAAAACTACCTGTTGACGACGGTATTTGCCGGTTTCGGTTGGGGGAATAATTTTGTCGGTGGTAATGGCGTGAATTTTTTTGATAATGGTTTCACTGTAAAAAAAGACCCGGTCCTTTTTGTCTAAATTGGGGTTAAATTTTTCTTCAGGTAGGGGCATGCCGGCATCATAGAGAGCCCAAAGCTCCTCTAAGTAACTCATACAATTCCGGTAATTAATAACTTCCTGAATATCACGTTCCCCGGCAGTGATGTCCCGACCTTCAACTAATTTGGCGACTTCCTGATAAGTTAAATCATTGCCTTCAATGCGGGTGCCAAAGTGGACGGTGCGGACAATAGCTTCCTGTTGAAATTGACGTTCATAGGCAGGAATTAGAGGGGCTTCATCAATGATGGCCCGGGCAGCTTCGATAGTGCCAATATTTTTTAGAATACGATTATTAATGGTAAGAACAGGCGAAAACATCTTGAGGTATTATAACAAATTTTTGGAAGTAAATGAGGGAAAAATGCGGAAATCAAATCCTCCGGCCTTCGGCCACCTCCTTTGATGAAAGGAGGAAAATCTCCCTTTCTTTAAAGGGAGAAACCCTGATGTTTAATCAGGGAGAGGGATTTGAAGACAAAAGAAAATAATCCAGAGCGGATTTAGGGTCAACATGGTGATTGATTAGATCAATTGATTTGATTAAAAGATTTAAATTTTTTGCAATTTTGGGGTCGGCGGAATTCAGGAGGAGTTGCTGGTGGGTAAGCAATTGCTCGTGTAAAAGAGAATTGATGGCTGATTTATCGGTAGCGATGTTGTCGGAAAAGTCCAAGATCTCCTTAATATTTTTTGGCAAAGTCCAATTTGGGCCGGAAACAGAGCTATCTAAATTGGAAGTAAAGATTAGGTGACAGCGGGAAATAATGGTGGGTAAAACCAATTTGGGATTGGTGGTGGTTAAGATAAAAAAGCGCAAAACGCCGGGTTCCTCAAGGTTTTTTAGGAGGGCATTTTGGGCGGCAGTTTCCAGATTTTCGATTGATCGGATCAGAACTACCCGAGAGGAGTGATTGTAGGGTTTAAGACAGAGAAAAGCACCAATGGTCCGGACAGCAGCGATACTCCAGCCACTGTTCTGATCAATAACTAGAAGATCAGGGTTGGAATCGAGTTGATGACCAATACGATCGAGAAGAGTTTTGACACAATCCCCAGAGAGTTTGGGGTTTTTTCCAATTACAAGTGTTGAAGGAAAATCAAGCATAGGTTACTATGATTATAGTATGAATCAACTGCCCCAGGCTGGTTTAACCTACAAACGTCTGTCGGATGTTTTGGTGGCAAAGAATCTCATCACTTCAGAAAAAGCTAAAGAAATAGTATTGCGACAGGTGGGAAGTGGCGAGAGTGAGGAAGAAATAATTTTGGAAATGAGACTAGTATCCGATGTTGATTTTGTAAAGTCCAAAGCAGAATTTTTACGGGTACCTTTCGTAGATTTAACTACTATTGGTTTTGCCCCGGAGGCATTGGCATTGGTACCGCAGAGTGTAGCCGAAAAATACACGGTTGTCCCTTATAAAATGGACCCTAAAGATAAGTCACTGTGGGTGGCGATGAGCAATCCACTGGATTTGGAAACGGTGGAATTTTTGGAAAAAAAGACAGGTCTAAAAATTAAAACGGTGATGGCCGAAGCCAAACAAATTAATTCGTTTATCCGGGAAAAGTACGAAAGGGAAAAAGGAATAACTTCCGAGGTTACCAAGGCCCTGGATGAGCGAAAAGTTGACGATATAAAAGTAGAGAATGAAAAAAGACGTCAGGTGTCAGCCGAGGCGCCAATTGCCAAGATAGTCACTACGATGTTGGAGTATGCTTTCAAATCACGGGCTTCCGATATTCACATCGAACCAATGGAAGATAATGTTCGGATTAGGTATCGAATTGACGGTATCTTGCAGGAGAAATATGTATTACCCCGAAATGTGTCGGAGGCAGTGGTATCACGGGTAAAAATTTTATCAAATTTAAAAATTGATGAGAAGAGAGTACCTCAGGATGGACGTTTCAATTTTTCGGTGGATGGCAACGAAGTAGACTTACGGATTTCAACCCTGCCGGTGTCCTATGGCGAAAAAGTAGTCATGCGGTTGTTGCGTAAAGCCCAAAAGGTGCCGTCGTTGCCGGAGTTGGGTTTGCGGGGACTGGCATTAAAAAATTTGGTTGAAGCCATTGAGCGGCCACACGGAATTATTATCGTTTGCGGGCCGACCGGCTCGGGGAAAACGACTACCTTATATTCAGTATTGGACAAGGTGGCCACAACCAAGGTGAATGTGGTGACAATTGAGGATCCGGTAGAGTATCAGATGAAGGGAGTAAATCAGGTGCAGGTTAATGTCCAAGCCGGTCTGACTTTTGCTTCAGCTCTCAGGTCCTTTTTACGGCAGGATCCGAATGTAATTATGGTGGGAGAAATTCGGGATACAGAGACGGCCGAACTGGCAATTAATGCCTCGTTAACCGGCCATTTGGTTTTTTCAACATTGCATACCAATGATGCTTCGGGTGCTCCACCCCGGATGATGGATATGGGAGTAGAACCGTTTTTGTTGACTTCAGCTCTGACTTGTGTGGTAGCGCAGAGGGTACTGCGGAGAATTTGTCCTGAATGTGTGGCCCAAACAGAAATGACGGCAGAAATAGAAAAGGAATTAAGGGATACTCTGGGACCGATTTATGAAATGGTGACTGATAAATGGAAAAAGGAGGGGAAGACAATGACAGTACCCAAACCGGTTGGGTGTGAAAAGTGTAACAATACCGGATATCTTGGCCGGATTGCCATTTATGAAGTAATGCCGATCTCCGAGCGGATAGCTAAATTGGTGGTGGAAAAAGCCTCGGCGGCAGCGATTCAAAGACAGGCGATGGAAGAAGGGATGTTGACCATGAAGCAGGATGGTTACGTTAAAGTTTTAGAGGGAGTAACTACTATGGAGGAAGTATTACGGGTGGCGCAATACTAAAAATATGCACAGCAAGATCGAAGAATTATTAAAATTGGCGGTAGCCAATAAGGCGTCGGATATACATTTGACTTCAGATACATTACCGTCGTTGCGGGTGAACGGGAAATTGGAAACAGTGGGGAATTTTTCTTCCTCAAGTGGCGACGAAACGCAGAGTTTAATTTTGTCGCTTTTGGACGAGGGACAGTTAAAGCGTTTTACTGAAGAGAAGGAGTTGGATTTTTTAGTTAGCTTGGAGGGCAGTCGGTTTAGGTGCAATATATACCGGACTATGGGCCGGATAGGAATAGTATTGAGAGCAATTCCGGCTCAGGTGCCGGTGTTGAGTGGTTTAAATATGCCGCCGGTGTTGAATACCCTACTGAAAAATAAACAAGGTTTTATTTTAGTAACCGGACCGACAGGACAGGGAAAATCGACGACGGTGGCGGCAATGATTAATGAGATAAACATAAACAGTGATTGCCACATAGTAACGATTGAGGATCCGGTGGAATATATAATCAAGCCAGTTAAAGCTTTGATTGCCCAGCGGGAATTAGGTGGAGATACTATTAGTTTTGAAAAGGCTCTCAGGTCCGTGTTGCGTCAGGATCCGAATGTAGTATTTATAGGGGAAATGAGGGATCTGGAAACGATTCAATTGGCACTGACGGTGGCGGAGACAGGGCATCTGGTTTTTTCAACTTTACACACCAATTCAGCGGCCCAAACAATTGACCGGATTATTGATGTCTTTCCCGAAGGGTCAAAAGCCCAGATTCGGACCCAATTAGCGTCAGTGCTGACAGCGGTGATTTCTCAAAGATTGATTCCGGCTAAAAACGGTGACCGGGTGCCGGCGGTAGAAATATTGGTGGTAACCAGTGCAATTCGGAATATAATTCGAGAAGGGAAGACATTTATGATTGATAATGTAATTCAGACAGGAAGTGATTTGGGAATGGTCAGTCTGGAAATGTCACTGGCTAAACTAGTGTTGGGAAATCTAATAGACGAAACAGTGGCGATGGAATATGCCCCAAAGCCTCTAGAATTACAAAGTAATCTGAGGATGAAAACGGTGAAAAATGGCTAAGTTTATTTATAAATCCAAAGATTGGGCCGGAAAAGTAGTCAAAGGAGAAATGGATCTACCTAATGAAAGGGAGGTGGTAGTAGCTCTTCGATCAAACGGATTGATCCCCTTAAAGGTTTGGCCT
>JAGVHP010000062.1 GCA_020056515.1 Candidatus Shapirobacteria bacterium | reverse complement strand
TTGTATTTCTCCCTTTCATCAAAGGGAGATGCCCCGCCTTGGCGGGGAGAGGGATTTGAATCGGCGGCCAAATTTCTGCTATTTTTTTTCGAAAACTCTTTAGTAAATTATTTCCCTCAATATAGTCAATTGAATTTACTACAATTTTATCGGCCAAAACATAGGCTAAATATTGCCACCATTCCGCTACCCGGTTGTAGTGGCAGTGATAAGTGACAATTAATTTCTTTCTAAATACTTTCGCCAATATTGCTACCCACACCCCTTCGATTGATGGAAAATGACAATTTACTATTTCGGTATTTTTTACTAAATTAATGCTCTTCCAAAAGATACTTGGAATAATCAACCCTTTTCTCGCTCTAATTGCCTTCAAACGAACAATTTTTACCCCGTTTACGTATTCCGATTCAGATAGTTTTCTTTGATGATTACCACAAAGAATTGTTACCTCACTGCCTCTTTTTACCAATTCTTCTGCTAAAATCTTTGCATACTGACTTAGCCCAGAAATATTGGGATAATAATAAGTCAGGCTAATCAATATACTTTTAGGCATTTACTGATTATAAATGAAAAAATATCCAATTCTTTTCTGGCAGCCACGTCTCGATTTTCTTAAATTACTCGAGTCGTCTCAATTGGGCAAAACCTTACTAATCGTTTTTAATTACTCTATATGGTTCTTTTTTCTTTATCTCTCAATTCTCTTGGTTGGCCGCCACCCCAATGTATTCTGGCAGTTGCTGGCTGCTACTGTCTTGGCCGAAGTTGTTGAAAGACTGATTAAAAAGAAAATTTATTGGCGCCGGCCCATGTTTGTCCGACACGATACTACCCCGGTTGGTTTAGTTGATAAATGGTATCAAAGCGGCGCTTTTCCTTCCGGCCACACTATTAAAGCCACCTTCTTTTTTCTCTTTCTTTCGCGGTATCCCGTTTTCGATTATCATCTCTATCTTATCATTGTTTCCCCTTTAATCTTTTTTAGAGTTTTAGTTGGTTTTCATTATCCTGTCGATATTTTTGGGGGAGTCGCCATCGGTATTTTAATGTGGCTGTCCTCTTTCAAAATCATGGCTCCGACTATTGCCGTAAATTTAATTAAAATAATCTATGACTTTGTTTTTGGCCGATTTTAAATTTATCGCTTTTTGGTGGCTCTTTATTTTAGGTTTTTCTCTTCTTTTTTTGCCGTTAACTTTTACCCTTTTTCATAAATTTTTTGACCGGGGTTATATATTTGCCAAAATACTATCTTTAACCTTGGTCACCTATATTATTTTTTGTCTTAGCGTTATCCGGCTTCTGCCCTTCACCTCACTCTCAATTTTATTTGTTTTATTAGTCATTTTGTTAGCTGATCTCTACTATCTTTTTGGTCAAAATAAATGGTCGTTATTTAAAAAAACTTTCCTGTCTTCTTTTAAGTTTTTCCTCTTTGAAGAAATTCTCTTTTTGGTTGTTTTTGCCATCTGGTCATATGTTCGAGGTCACACCCCCGACATTGATGGTTTAGAAAAATATATGGATTGGGGTTTTATTAACTCGGCTCTTAGAACTACTTTTTTACCTCCCGCCGATATGTGGTACGCCGGTTCTCCTATTAATTATTATTATTTTGGTCACCTGATTTTTGCTCTGCTCACTAAAGTCTCCGGTCTTCCCTCGGCCATTACTTACAATCTCTCCATTGCCACCGTCTGTGCCCTGACTTTTGTTTCCACTTTTTCCCTTTCTGCCAATCTAGTTTTTCACTATCTAAAATCTAATATCCATCATCTAAAATCTATTATCTTGGCCGGTCTAATCTCTGCCCTTCTTCTTACCTTCGGTGGCAACCTCCATCCTCTCTACAAAATTATCAGAACCGACATTCAAAATAACGGTTATTTAGATCTGAGTATTAAAGCTATTAAACTTGCCGCCTCCACCTATTGGTATCCCGACGCTACCCGCTTTATCGGTTTCGATCCCGACGTTAACAACAAGACCATCCACGAATTTCCCCTCTATTCTTTTGTCGTTTCCGACCTTCACGGTCACATGAACGATATTCCTTTAATTTTATGTTTTCTGGCCTTTCTCTTTTCCTATTCCCTCTCCGCCAGGAAACTTAAAATCGACCCTCTGCTCTTTTTACCCGCCGGCCTCTTTCTGTCCATCGCCTACATGACCAATGCTTGGGATATTTTTGTTTATGGCCTTTTTTTTGGACTCTTTCTTTTGTTTTTTTGTAAAAATTTTTGGTTAACCATAAAACTCGGTCTTTTAACTATCCTTTTTTGGTATCTTTTCACTCTACCCTATTCCTTAAATTTCATTCCTATGGCCGAAGGTCTAAAGCTCGTCGATGCCCGTTCCGCTTTTTACCAGCTTTTAGTTCTCTATGGCGGTTTTTGGCTAATCTCTTTGCCTTTTTTAGTGTATTTGGCCTATCTTTTTTACAAAAAAACTAAATTAACCCAATCTGATATTTTTGTCCTTTCCCTGGTTGTTCTGGCTATTATTTTGGTTATTATTCCCGAGTTAATTTACATCAAAGACATTTACATTACCGAACACCGCCGGGCTAATACCATGTTTAAGTTGGTTTATCAGGCCTTTATCATGTATTCCCTGTCAGGTGGCTACATTTTGATCCGTCTTCAAAAATTTTTTATTTATCGTCTCCTGTTTCTTTTGGTTCTAATGGCCCATCTTATCTATCCTTATTTTGCCATCAAATCTTATCGCGATTCTCACTCCGAATTTAAATATTGGGGGTTACGCGGCACTGATTATTTACAAGAGCAATTTCCCGACAATTTGGCAGTTATCAATTGGATCAACACCAATGTCACCGGCCAACCTCATCTGGTTGAAGCCGTGGGGGACTCTTATACCAAATTCAATCAGGTTTCCTCCGCCACCGGTTTACCAACTGTCGTCGGTTGGCTGGTACACGAATGGCTCTGGCGGGGTGGTTACGATGGCCCCGGTTCCCGCAGCACCGAAGTTGCCACTATCTATGAGTCCACCGACCCGGTCAAAGTCAAAGATCTTCTTTTCAAATATTCTGTTAAATATATTCTAGTCGGGGATCAGGAGCGGGAAAAATATCCTAAATTATCAGAAGAAAAATTTTCCTCCTTCAGTCGCGTTATCTTTCAGTCAAATGACACTCGACTTTGGCAATTGACTAATTGATAATTGACTCTATGTCCGATTTATTAAAAGGTTTAAATGATGATCAAAAACGGGCGGTGACCCATCAGGGAACGCCGCTTTTAGTTTTGGCCGGGGCCGGATCAGGCAAAACCCGGGTTCTGACCCATCGGGCGGCTTATCTTATCGGTAAAAAGATTGCCAAAGCTTCGGAAGTTTTACTTTTAACCTTTACCAACAAAGCAGCGGGGGAAATGAAAAACCGCATGGCTTCTTTACTAACTAATGACTCTGTACTAAGTACTAATAGCTTATTCGCGGGCACTTTTCACTCCTTCTCCTGTCGGCTGCTGCGGATTTACGGCCACGAAATAAAACTATCTCCCGACTTTGTCATTTATGACGCCGACGATCAGGAAAACTTAATCCGCTCCCTTTTGGCTGATACCCATTACACCGTCAAAGAATTCAAACCCTCCTCTCTGATTTATTACATTGAAAACGCCAAAAACAATTTTATTTCCCCCTGTTCTGCCGCTACTTTGGCCCATGGTTTTTGGGAATCTACTGCCGCCAAAATCTATGGTCTCTATCAAAAAGCTCTGGATCGCAATTCCGCTCTCGACTTCTCTGATCTGATTTACAAAACCGTTAACATGCTTTCCCAATACCCTGCTTTGGCGCAAAGAATCAACGAAAGATATCGCCATATCTTGGTTGACGAATATCAGGACACTAATCTGACTCAATATCTTTTAACCAAAATTTTAGCCGGTAAAAACCGTCTCATTACTGCCGTCGGCGACGCCTCTCAAAGTATTTATGGCTGGCGTGGCGCCGATTACAAAAATCTCACTTCCCTCACCACCGATTTTCCCGAAACCACTGTTATCAATCTGGAGCGCAATTATCGCTCCACTCAAATTATCTTAGATGCTGCCAATGCCGTTATTTCTCAAAACCGTTCTCATCCGGTTTTAAGTCTCTATACTTTGCGTCAGTCAACAGTCCCCATTGCCCTTTATCAAGCTGGCTCCGAGTTGGACGAGGCTGAATATATCAGTCAAAAAATCCTCGCTTTAGAATCCCGCGGTCTTCCCTTCCGTTCCATTGCTGTTCTTTATCGGATGAACTCTCAATCCCGGGTTATTGAAGAATCTTTTTTAAAAAATAAAATTCCCTATGTTCTCATTGGTGGTTTACGTTTTTACGACCGGGCTGAAGTAAAGGATGTTATTGCCATGCTTCGCTTTGTTCAAAACCGTCACGACCAACTGTCGTTGGGACGTTTAAACAAATGTTTAGGCAAACGCCGGACCGATGTTTTTGTCGGCCAGATTGATACTGTCAAAAAAAAATCCAAATCTCTTGATATTTTAAAAACCGTTATCAGTCTTTCCGGTTATTTATCCAAGTTTGACCCGACCAACGAAGAAGACAACCGTCGTTTGGAAAACATTGAAGAATTAAAATCTGTCGCCACCTCTTTTCCCCGCCTTTCCGATTTTTTGGAAAACGTAGCTCTGGTCCAAAACGAGTACAGCCTCCAGGAAAAAAATAAAGACAAGACCAACAAAAACGGTGTTCGTTTAATGACCCTTCATGCCAGTAAAGGTTTGGAGTTTGATGCCGTTTTTATCGCCGGCTTCGAAGAGGGGATTTTGCCCCATTCCCGCTCCTTAATTGAACAAAATGAATTAGAAGAAGAACGCCGTCTCTGTTACGTCGGTATCACCCGGGCAAAAGACTTTTTGTTTATTTCTTTTGCCACTCGTCGCCTCCAATTTGGTCGCTCTTCCTTTGGTGAGGTTTCCCGGTTTCTTAAAGATATCCCCGAAACCCTAATAAAAATTGATCAGGTTTCGGAAATTAAACTAAATCCCGATGAAGATACCGGTTTTATCTACGACCCCGATATTTTTTAAAAATTTGATTATACTTAAAATACCTAACCATGATTACCCGAATTCTTTACAACGAAGAAAAAGCTGCCTATGACAAGGCTGTCCGCCATCCGGTTCAGACTTGGGCTTGGGGAGATTTCCAGATCAGTCAGGGGCACAGAGTTTATCGTCTGGGTATTTTTGATCAAAAGAAAATGGTAGCTGGTTACTCTCTTTCCTTCCACACTATCCCAAAAACTACCCTAAAAATCGGCACCATTCTTCGTGGTCCCCGGCTTGACGCCGATATGATCAGCAATGTCCGCAAAATCGCCACTGACGAATCAGCCATCTTTGTCAAATTTGAACCCGATGTTGTTGTCAAGGTTTATAACTCCACTTTTAATTTGGAAAAAGAGTATCCCCAAAATCTTAATTTTCCGGGGTTGACTGTTTCTCCCAAAGTCGCTTTCTATCCCCATTCTTTTGTTATTGACCTGACCCTCTCCGAAGAAGAGTTACTTTCCCGTCTTCAGAGTAAAACCCGTTATAATATCCGCTTGGCCAATCGTCACGGGGTCACTGTCTCCCGGGAAACCCACGATTCCGGTTTTGAAATTTATCTAAAACTTCTAATGAACACCACCCAGCGTCAGGGATTTTATCTTCATAGCGAAACCTACCATCGCCAACTCTGGCAGCAGTTAAAAAACACCAAGTCCATCGACATTCTTTTGGCTTCCTATCAGGGTGAAGTTTTAGCTGCCTTTATGTTATTTAAAAACAAGGACCGCCTCTTTTATCCCTATGGTGCCTCGCTTGATAAAAAAAGAGAAGTTATGGCTCCCAATTTACTGATGTGGGAGGCCATTAAATACGGCCAATCTCTGGGTCTAAAATCTTTTGATACTTGGGGCTGTCTTGGTCCGGAGGCCAAAGAATCCGAAAACGGTTTCGGTTTCCATCGCTTCAAACAAGGTTATGGTGGTCAACTGGTCCAATTTGTCGGCACCTATGACCTGGTCATCAACCCCCAATTGTATAAAGTCTACAATCTTGTCGATAAATACCGCTGGAAGCTTCTCCGCCTCAAAGCCTCTCTTTTTAGGTAAAATAAGCTATGTCCTCGACCGTTATTAGTGAAGCCGATGTTTTGAAGGTGGCCAAACTGGCCAACATCAAACTTTCTCCCGAAAAAATTGCTATTTTTGCCAAGCAATTGGAGCCGATTCTGAAATACTTTATCAAATTAAACAAAGTCAATATCACCAATGTGGCTCCCACTTATCAGGTAACCGGCCAAAAAAATATTCTTCGCCAAGATATTATTGATACTAAACGCATGTTTACTCAAGCCCAATCTTTAGCCAACGCTCCTCAAAGTAAAAACGGTTTTTTTGTTACTAAGTCTATTTCCAAAAAATAATGTTACTTGATAAATCGATTTTAGAATTAGCCACCGGCTTAAGAAAAGGAGATTTTTCTTCAGTTGATCTGATTAATGAGTGTTATGACAATATTGCCAAATATAACGGAAATATTAATGCCTTTATTACCATTCTTCCCCGCGATACTGCCCTGAAACAGGCCAAATCGGTTAAACTAACCTCTCCTTTATCAGGTATCCCTTTTGTTCTCAAGGATTGTTATGTCACCGAAAGCGTAAAAACTACCGCTGCTTCAAATGTCTTAACTAATTTTATCCCGCCCTATTCTGCCACTGTTTATCAAAAATTATTAAACACCGGCGCCATTTTAATCGGCAAAATGAATATGGACGCCTGGGGTCATGGCGGTTCTTCCGAAAATACCAATTTCGGTCCGGTCAAAAACCCTTGGGATAGATCCCGGGTAGCCGGGGGCAGCAGTGGTGGTCCCGCTGCCGCCATTTCGGCTCGGATGACTGTTTTTGCTATTGGTGAAGATACCGGTGGTTCAATTCGAAACCCGGCCGCTTGGTGCAATATCACCGGTCTAAAAGTTACCTATGGTCGGGTTAGCCGTTACGGAACCATTGCTTATGCTTCTTCTTTTGATTCGGTCGGCCCCATGGCTAAATCGGTGCAGGATTGCTCCGTCATTTTGGAAACCATCGCCGGTCTTGACCCGTACGATGCCACCTCTTCACCTACTCCTGTTTCCCCTTATTCCGCTTTACTCAACAAAAAATTGAACGACATTACGATTGGTGTCCCCAGAGAGTTTTTTCAAGAGGGATTAGATCCGGAAATTAAAACAGCCGTCTTAAAAGTAGCCGAAGATCTAAAAAATACCGGTGTCAAAGTTAAAGATCTCTCCATGCCCCTTTTTGATTATGGTCTGGCCATCTATTATTTAATCGGTCCCAGCGAAACCAGTTCCAATTTAGCCCGCTACGATGGTATCCGATTCGGTCTTGGCCGGGAGTTTTTTACTGATGAAACCATCCGTCGGATTTTAATTGGTACTTATGCCTTATCGGCCGGCTACTACGACGCCTATTACAAAAAAGCTCAACAAGTCAGAACTCTTTTTATCGAAGAATATAAAAAAGCTCTAAGTCAGTGTTCGGTTTTACTCCAGCCCATTACTCCCACCCCGCCCCCCAAATTAGGTGAACTGATGAGTGATCCTCTCCAAAATTTTTTGGCCGATATTTATACTATTTCTCAAAATCCCGTTGGCATTCCTTCCCTCGCCCTCCCTTGTGGTTTCACCAAAAGTGGTTTGCCCATCGGTGCTCAACTCGTCGGCCCCATGTTTTCCGAAGAACTTCTTCTAAATATCGGCCATCAGTATCAACAAATCACCGATCATCATTTAAAGTCTCCCTTGTCAAAGGGAGATTTAGAGGGATTGAAACCAAAGCTATGAAAAACCCCTGGATTTCAGTCAGACAAAATATCATTTTTCAAAATAAATTCGGTCTAACCGTTCGGGACGACGATGTGATTACCCCCTCCGGTAAACCAGGGAAATACACGGTTATTAACGGTGGTGATTTTGTCCAAATAATTGCCGTTGATTCCCTCAAAAAAATAGTTATGGAAACTCAATGGCGCTATACGGTTGATCAGGAATTTTTAGAAATTCCTTCCGGTCGGATTGATTCGGGTGAAGATCCACTTACTGCCGCCCAGAGAGAACTTTCCGAAGAAACCGGAATTACTGCCAATAAATGGACCAAAATGGGGGAATTTTGGTCACTAAACGGTATTGCTAA
>JAGVHP010000066.1 GCA_020056515.1 Candidatus Shapirobacteria bacterium | reverse complement strand
TGGGTCTTTAAACTATTTTCTTGACAAATAAGCTCCGGTTTCCGTACTAATCATTATTTCCTCTCCGCTCTTTATAAACAAAGGCACCAACACCTTGGCTCCGGTATCCAAAACCGCGTTTTTCATGGCCGAGGTAGCCGTATCACCCTTTATTGAATTTTCCGCCTCCACTACCCTGCAGGCAATACTTTTAGGTAAAGTCACTCCTACTGGTTTATCATCATAAAATTTTATCCGATACAAAAGTCCTTCCTTCAAATAAATCTTATCACCACCAACCACCTCGGCCGATACTGAATACTGCTCGAAGGTTCGGGGTTCGATGAAAACATAATTGACCCCGTCAAAAAATGAATATAAAGCTTCGTGGGTCTCTACTATCACTTCTTCAACTTTTTCCCCCGATTTATAGGTATATTCCACCACCCTTCCGGTGTATAAAGATTTTAATTTTGTCTTATAAAAAGCCGAGCCCTTGCCCGGAGATACAAAGTGGATGTCCACCACCATATGCGGTTCCTCATGAAAAATTACATATATCCCTCTTTTAAATTGAGCCGTGCTAATCGTTCCCATAGGGGTTATTTTACCATCACCTTAGTCCAAAAAAAATCCCAGAGCATGCTTTTTAGAGGAGCCACCCCGGGATCTTCGTGTACTATATCAAAATACTATAAATAGGTCAATAATGAGGCACTACTACACACCTTCTTCTATTTCCTCTATAAACTGGTTCACCCCATGCGCCCACGAACCATTAGAACTCGGACAATATTTCTTCATAATCTCTTCAGCTGTCATATATCCTTTATTAAAATATTCTCTTTTCAGATACTCAGCAAAGCTCTTTAGCGCCAGCTCATAATTTTCAAACCGAAGTGTGCCCTTTTTGTGAATCCCGTATCCCCAGCAATTAAAAGAATTCAGGGGAATTTTTTTACATAAATTCGACTCCTGTTGGGCAATTGCCACTATCCAATAATATTCAAAACCATAAGTATCGGATAATTCCAGAATTAATTTTGAGTAAGGCAGAAGAGGGGAGTGATATTTCGCCAAATATCCCTCAATCAAACCCAATCTGGCGTCGTCAGCTACCAGATTTTCCTTTATTGCTACCTCTTTCTCAAAAATATTTCCCGAAATCTTCTCGGCCACAATTCTGCCTTCCTGGCTCTGGTATCCGCTAATTAGTGTCGACTCGATGACATTTCGCCATTTCGTCCACCACCAAACCTCAACCAATAAAAGTATCGCCAAATTCACCCCAATTACTGAAACAAATACCAAGCGCATCACAAAGTAAAAATCTTTTTTCATATCCTTCTACCTTTATGCTATCATAGCCTGCATATGGCCACAAACACAAAATTAGACTCTTTTCCCGACAAATCTTTCACCCTTAGCTTTACGGTTACCGCAACCCAAATCTCCGCCGAAAAAGAATCAACACTGAAATCCATCGCTTCTAATTTTGAAAACAAAGGCTTTCGTAAAGGCAAGGCCCCGGCTAGTGTCGTCGAATCCCAAATATCTCCGGAAAAACTGCTTGAAGAAGTTATCAATTCTCTTCTACCCAAAATCTACTCCCAAGCCATTATTAAATATCAATTAAAACCGGCCACTTCCCCAAACATTATTATCAAAAATCCCCCTTTCGCTTTAAATAAAGATTGGCAAATTGAACTCCACGGTGCTCAAATTCCCGATATTTCCATTGATCCGAAATTTTTTACCGAAATTAAAGCCATAAATCAAAGTCAGAACCTCGATCAAAATAAAAAAACTGACGAAATTCTCAAAAAACTCATCGGGTTTTCCCAAGTCAGCTTAGCTAAATTAATCATCGACAATGACCTCAACCGCAAACTGGCCGACCTAGTTGACCAAACTCAGGCTGCCGGAATCACAATTGATTCATACCTCAAAAACCGAAATCAAAGCCTGGAGGACTATAAAAAAGAGATGTCTTTGCGAATTTCCGAAGACTGGACTTTAAATTTAGCCATTAGCCAAATCGCCGCTGATCAAAAGATTGTTCCCCTGCCTGCCGAAATCGAAGATCTAACCAAAAAGAACCCTAAATTATCCTCCAATCCCTCCCTAGTTTCATACCTTCTGACTCAACAAAAAGTCATTGACTTTTTGACTTCTCAATAACGCTGGCTAACTGTCTTATAATCTGATATAATCCCTTTCTATGGCAGGTGGTTTTATCTCAAAAAACGATCCTAAGAAAAACAAACTCAAAAACGGCGTTTTAAGTAACGAAATTCTTTCCGATTCTCAACCCTCACCCAAGGCTCCTCTAAAACTAACCCTCCGGGGTATTTTAGGTTTAAATCAACCGGTGGAAATTACCCCGGCCGCTGCCGGGTGGACCAAGGAAAGTTTGGGTATATCAGACCTTTCCCGGCAGGAAAAAGTTCTTCTTGATAACCGCCAACGTGAACTGGAAAAAGCTATTGCTGACCTTCAGGTAGAATTAAAAAGTTTAGTTTCCGCTTCCGAAGGAATCGGTACCCAAATCGAAAATGCCGTCCTGGAAAATATTCCCGAAGCTTCTGTCTACCAAGTCTCCTTTTTAAAACGTCTTAAAAATCTTATCGTTAACTTCAGAAAAAATCTTAACCAAGCTTCTGCTTGGCTTGAATGCTTTAATACCAAAAAGAAAAAGAAAAACTATTTCTGGACCATGGCCAAAGATAAAAAGAAAGGTGGCGAGGCCTACATGTTTAGTGATGAACACTCCGCCGCCCGTAGTGTAGCAGATCGGAAGAGCGTCGT
>JAGVHP010000020.1 GCA_020056515.1 Candidatus Shapirobacteria bacterium | reverse complement strand
GGACTAATTGCTAGCTTCTCGGTTTCCCGAAGATATATCAAATGGTAAAGTCAAAGACACTCCCTGTCTTTTTTTGTTTTTTTTTCTTATTAGCCGGTAACCTCCGGGCTGTCTGTGATGGCGGCAAATGCACCGATCCCAACGAATACCCGGCTTATCTTGATTCTCTTAACAAAACCTTAATAAGTTTAAATAACGCCAAGTTTTCCCTTAGCAATCAGATCAAAATTATTGATATTCAAACCTACCAAACTCAACTAAAAATCCATCAAACCGAACAATTCATTATCAATCTCCAGAAAGAAATATCTGATTTAACCTCTAAAATCGGACAACTCGACATCTCCCTAAATGATCTTACTGCCGTTTACATCAAGCAGGTTAATCAAAACTATCGTCTCAAAAAAAAGATTCCTATTTTAGGAATTTTATTATCAGGAAATTTTAATTCATTTTTTGAACAGTACAAGTATCTTTCCCTGATTCAGGGCAATATCCAGAACACTCTTTTGGAAATGGAAACCACCAGATCCAATATGGACACTCAAAAACGGGTCAAATCAGAAAAACAACAGGAACTAACCAAGCTTGAAGCCAGCCTCCAAAACCAAAAGAAGGATCTAAACAATCAAAAGTCTGCCAAATCTTCGCTTCTTCTGGCCACCAGAAACGATGAAACCAGATATCAGAATATGTTGAAACAGGCTCAGAATGAGATGGAGGCCATCGAACGGATTTTGGTTGGCAGTGGCCAGGAAGAAGAGGTTAAAACGGTATCCAAAGGTGAAAAAATCGCCAGTGTTATCCAGGGGGTTTCCTGCAGCTCCAGTGGCACCCACCTTCACTTTATGGTCAAAACCGGCAACATTGCCCAATCCCCCTTTTCCCGTTTAAAAAGTGGGGTAACTTTTCAGGATAACTCCAACGGTGATGCCTTCAATCCTTCGGGTTCATGGGATTGGCCGATTCGTGAAAGAATTGATTTTAACCAAGGTTATGGCAAAACCTGGTCAATTGCTCACACCTGGGTTGGCCGGATTTACTCTTTTCACAATGGTATCGACATTGCCTCAAACTCGTCTGCCGAAGTCTATTCCAGCCATGAAGGCAAGCTCTATCGGGGTAAAATTAACGCCGGCTCCTGCACTTTAAAATATGTTCGGGTTCAGGATAAGGATGATCCGAGTCTTAGCACCCTCTATCTTCACGTTAATTACTTTTAATAACCTCTGGTTTTCTTTCTCAAACCCAAAGCTAAAACAGCTCCGCTTAAGGCCATGGCACTTTGAATCAAAATACCCTCAGATCCGGTGCTGGGTACTGATTTTCCGGTTACGAAAAACGAAGCCCAATCGCAGTCTGATAAACCATTGCTGTTAACACAGGCTTTGTTGGTGATCATCTGACTATAGTCAATCTTAACCGCTCCGATTTTAGTTCTGATGGTAAAGACTTTGCTTTCACCTACTCCCAACCGGTCTATCACCCAATTTATATTTGAGTTTTCTTTACCATAGTTACCCGGATTAAAGACAATGTTTTGATAAGCCGGTAAATAATCGGTCACCTTCAAATCAAGTAATTCTTGGTTTCCGGTGTTTTCCACTAATAAAGAGAAATCTAAACTGTCACCTTCTGTAAATAATTTCTCATCCTTGTCGATGTTATCAACAGATTTATCACTGTTTATAGGCCGGATCTTCTTGTCAATTGAAACAGATTTATTGACATCTCCTTGTGAGTAGTATTGAGAATATGCGTATCTCGGTAACAACAAAGTATAGATACTTACTCCTACGACAGTTAAAAAGATTCCTAATTGTTTAATTATTTTTTCCACCTGCTTTGATAAATAACTTATATTAGAGGATAGTATAACCTAATTTTTCCGGTTGTCAACCTTCTGATATACTCATCTGTGGCCCACTTGTTCGATGAACTTTCACTCTTTTTACCCTGTTACAACGAAGAAGCCAATCTGGAATCAACCGTCAATAAAACCCTACCCATATTAATAAAAACAGCCTCAAAGTGGGAATTAATTATTGTCAATGATGGTTCAAAAGACAAAACTGGGGAAGTGGCCCTCAGGCTTCAGACTAAATACCCCCAAAATATCAAAATAGTCACTCATCCCCTCAATCGCGGTTATGGCGCATCCTTCAAAAGCGGCTTTTACACAGCCAAATATGATTGGATTAGCTTTATTGATGCCGACGGCCAGTTTGATTTTAAGGACATAAATAAGCTTCTAGACGTTCAAAAAGAATCCCAAGCCGATCTGGTTATCGGCTATTATCTGGGGAGAAAGGTCCCCTTAGTTAGAATTTGGGGTTCAAAACTCTGGCAACTGGCGGTTTTTATTCTTTTCGGTCTTAAAGTCCGCGATATTGACTGCGGTTTTAAATTAGTCAGAAAAAAAGTGATTGACACCATTCCCCGACTTGTTGCCGAAAGGGGACCCTTTATCTCTTCAGAGTTTTTAATTAAAGCCAAAAAAGCCGGTTTTAAGATAGCGGAGTGCGGCGTTTTCCATTACCCCCGGACGGCCGGTGAGGCTACCGGTGCCAAATTGAGCGTCATCTTAGCCGGTTTTAAAGATTTACTTAGACTTTGGCTCAAACTAAATTTCCCTTCCTAAAAAATAACTGGCAAATAATTCTGGTTGTTTTAATCGCCGCTTTTTGCCGTTTCTACTGCCTGCCTGAATACATGGAATTTTTGGGTGATCAGGGCCGGGATGTGGTCATTGTTCGGGATTTATTAAAACACGGTAATTTCTTTTTTATCGGCCCCCAAACCAGTATCGGTAACATGTACCTCGGCCCCTACTATTACTACCTTATCGCCCCGTCCTTGCTTTTGGCCTTATTTAGTCCGGTGGGACCGGCTGCTTTTATTGCTCTTTTAGGAGTGTTTACCGTCTATCTTCTCTATCGAACCGCCGCTTCCTGGTTTTCTCCCCGGGTTAGTCTTATTTCTGCCTTGCTTTTTGCCCTATCTCCGGTAGTTATCAAATACAGCTCTTTTTCCTGGAATCCTAATATTATGCCTCTTTTCGCCCTGCTTTTTGTCTACTTTTTAACTCGCCGGCGTTTCTTTCTGGCTTCACTTGCCTTTAGTTTCTGTCTCAACTCCCATTATCTAGCCCTACTCTTAGTTTTTCCAGCTCTTTACCTTTTAGCTACCAATTACCAAAAAACCGATCTAAAAAAAATATTTTTAGCTTTATTTATCTTTATTCTCTCTTTTACCCCCCAAATTCTTTTTGATATCAAGCATCGGGGTCAAAATATCGGTGCCCTGATTTCTTTTTTTTCGGAAAGGGAAACAACCATCAACCTAAAGGCCTATAAAGCCCTGCCCAAGCTCCCGGAGATCTTTTCTTTAGCCTCCACCCGTCTTCTGGCCGGTAAAAATGAAGCTATTGGTATTTATATCTCAATTATCTTTTTTGCCCTGCTTATCTTATTACTTTTAAAAAATAAGTTCTCGCCTGATCAAAAACGGAAATATTATCTCTGTCTAGTTTGGTTTTTCGGCGGCCTTACCGGCTTAGCCCTCTACAAGCAGCATATCTATGATCACTATTTTGGCTTTATCTTTCCCGTTATTTTCATCCTGATTGGTCTTGGCATCAACCGTTTGGGTAAAATTTGGGGTAGCCTGTTTTTAACTTTTCTAGTGATTCTGTCCTTAGTTCAAAATCCCTTCCGTTGGCCTCCACCCCGTCAGCTTCAGACCACCCAAGCGATAACCGACTCCATTGTTGAATCCTCTGCCGGTTTTCCCTTCAATTTTGCCCTTTTGGCTAAAATGAACTACGATCCCGGCTATCTCTATTTTTTGACTGCTGACAACAATACTAAATACTTTCATCTTCGCGACAAAATTACCGAACAGCTTTTTGTGATTTGTGAGCCGTTTCAAATAGACTGCTCCCCCATCAATAATCCGGAGTGGGGGATTGCCGCCTTCGGATGGGCCAAAATTGATAGTCAGTGGGAAATCAATGGTATCAAGGTTTATCGGCTAATTCATAATCCTGATGGTCAAAAAAATTAGTTTATTTGTCAAACAAAATTGGTTGATTTTATTAATTTGGGTTTTAGGTCTCTTTCTTCGTTGTTATCGGCAGGGAGATCTTTTAGGTTTTTACTACGATCAGGGTCGGGATGCCCAAATTGCCGCTGATATAATTTCGCTAAAAAACTTTCCGGCCATTGGTCCCACCACCGGTATTGCCGGACTCTATCTTGGTCCTTTTTGGTACTACCTGATTACTCCCGGCTACTTTATTGGCCGTGGCAATCCTGCCTTTGCCAGCCTGTTTATTATATTTATAGAATCCTTATCCATCCCTCTTATCTATTTTTTATTAAAAAAATATTTTAACACTCGTACTGCCGTCTTAGGCGCCGTCTTTTGGGCTTTCAGCCGTTACCTGATTCACTCCAGTCGCTGGTTTAGTAATCCCTCACCTCTCCCCACCTTTGTTTTAATAATTATGCTTTTTACGCTCAAAATAATCGTTTATAAAAAATATAAATATCTACCCCTCCTATTTCTTTTTCTGGGTCTATCTCTTCAGCTTGAGGCCGCTTCAGCTATTTTCTTTTTTCCGGTATTAATTGTTTTTTTATTATTATCTAAAAAAATAATAAAAAATATTCATTACGAATTTTGGATTCAGTCAATTTTGATTTTTGGAGCTCTTTTAATTCCCCAATTAGCCTTTGAGGTTAAAAACTCCTTTCCTACCACCAAGACCTTAATCGGTTTTTTAAGTGGGCAGGTAAATTCCCTTTCCGGTAGTTCATTTACCGTCACCGGTCTCCCATTTTTGATCGAGCGACTTCGTTTTTATTATCAAGTCTTCTTTACCAAGCTCGACACCGACTTGACCCACTGGTCCCTTCTGGCGCTAACATATTTTCTCTTGACCCTATTTTTCAAAACCAAAAAACTTTGGTCCAATCCCCTTTTTAAATTAACTTTTCTTTGGCTCTTTGTTCCGCTTGTACTATTATTGTTTTTTGTTGGTAACTACGGCCGTTTATATGATTATTATCTCACGGGTTATTTCCCAGCCTTTATAATTCTTTTTTCAGTTTTGCTAAACTCTTTCTCTTTTCCCTTGTCTTTTCTCTTACCCTCCCTTTCCCTTCTTTATTATATAAACGGTAACTATATCCATCTAAAAAACTTTCTCTCTGCCGGTATTGATGGTCCGACCCATATTACCCTGGGAAACTCTCTCTTTGCCGTTAGACAAGCCTGTCAGGAAAACGTCAAAGAAGTCGGTACTCTAGACATTTATGTTCCGCCGGTTACGCCCACATCATATGATTATCTGGTTAGTAAACTCTGCCCCGCTTTTATCTCCAACTCTTCTGTTCGATATTTAATCTATGAGGTCGACACTGAAAACCCCGACAAACTTTCCAGCTGGCTCTCAAAATACTCGCAGGACAAATTAATTATATCTTCCCGTCTCGGTGGCGTAACTTTTGAGAAAAGATTTAGAAAATAGTTTACTCTACATACCCCAGCATTGGTTCCAGTTGGTATTCGGTTTTTTGGCAATCATTGGGATTAACTAAATATTCTTTATTCTCGGGTCGTACCAGTCCGAAACGGCCAAAATATTGAGCCTTATCTTTGTCGCCCAAGGGGGCCGGTACAAAGACGTTGTAAATTGGAACTTCAGGGGTAGCTGCCTTGACCACCGTAATTTTGTTATACCACCATAGGTACCTAAATCCCCAGG
>JAGVHP010000012.1 GCA_020056515.1 Candidatus Shapirobacteria bacterium | reverse complement strand
CCGGTACCGCTATCGCCATTAACAAAAGAATAATCATCAAGGGAATCTGGGCCAATCCTCTATTTTTCATTTGTTTGGTAATAAAAACCATAAAATTCTGTAATTAAGTAAAACATCTTTAGAAAATCGCGTCAATAGATCAGATTCAATACCATTCCCTTATGGTCTGATACCCAATCAGTGTAATCAACATAACCAACCTCTGCCGTATTCTCTAATTCCCTTATATTGGTCAACACATGGTCGATTTTAATATCGTGACCAACCATGGAACTTCCCAACTTCCCGCTTAGATTAACCATGTCTCTAAATTTATCCAAGCTTCTTAGATTATAATCACCCATAATTATCACCCTCTTGTTTTTATTTTCTTCAACAATTTGTTTCAGTTGTTCCTCCTGAAGTTTGAAATTCATCCACGATATATATTTAGCCGTCAGGTGGGTGTTTATCACACAAAAATCTCTATCCTTCCAACACAATCTCAAATACCCCCTGGCATACCACCTGTCCGGAAGAATTAACCACCACCACTTCCCCTGATTTTTATATCTGACAAACTCCCCTTCAACTTTTTTATTAAGATCATCTTTCACCAATATCACCAAGTCACCATCAACTATCCCCCAGGGGCGATTAAAATAGACTGGGGTATATTCTGATAAATCAACTTTATCCAAACTCATCTTTAAAACAATTTCCTGCAATAACACTAAGTCACTTTGTTCTTCTTTGGCTCTTTCAATAATCTTTGCCAATCTCTGATTAACATGTGGAGGTAAACCGTGAACGTTTTGATTAAATATTTTTAGCTCTTCTGCCTTAACTACTACCGGATTGAAAAGCCAAACTATCAAAACTAATAACCAAGAACCTTTCTGACACAATTTTCCTGTTTCAACCATCACTAATTTCAGCAACATTCCTACCCCTCTAATTACGATCACCACATCTCCCCAACCGGTCTTATTTTTTATATATTTCATATCACTCTTCATCCACTCCTCAAAACTGATTTTGTGGTATCCGCCCAGTACCCATAAAGAAATAATCCCGGGTTTCACTGATTCCCGTACTGATAAATATTTCTTATCAATCTTTTTTGACTCTTCTACTGGTAATGGTCTTGGACCAACCAACTCCATTTCTCCCCTCACCACGTTTATTAACTGTGGCAGTTCGTCCAAACCGCTATGCGATAGAAATTTCCCGATTCCGGTTAGCCGCGGATCGTTTCTGATTTTAAACACCGGCCCATCAGCTTCATTTAAATACTCACACCTTTTTTTGGTTTTATCGGCATCTACTCGCATCGTCCTAAACTTTATTATCCAAAACTCTTTCCCTAATAACCCCGATCTTTTTTGAAAATACAAAACCGGCCATCCCGAAAATAACCATACCAACAATCCGATTATTAAAAAAACCGGCCACAATACTATTAATAGTATTAGGGCTGTCAATCTGTTTAGCATATATAATAGTATCGTGTCACTAAGTCTTCTTTTAACTTTATTTATCCTTATAGTACCAGCTTTCGGTAAAGCCATCGACCCCCAGGAATCCATCATACTATATAGTAGTATCCTGCTTTTTTACTTTTTCTCTGACAAAAAATCAAAACTCCTCCCAAAACTATCTTCAAAATTCATCCTCACCCAAATTATTCTCATAGTCCTTTTGGCCATCTCCACCATTCTGTCAAAAAATATCGGTTACGCTTATTATCAATTCTTTAAATTTATCTTTGTTTTAGTCGCCCTCAATCTTTGTTTGACTTATGTTTCCCGATCCTCGTTAATAAAATATCTTTTAGGTTTTTCTGTTTTTTATTCTTTTATTTTTCTTCTTGAAAAATTTCATCTGATCACGCTTGCCGTCAAACCCTCCTCTGACAACTTCATTCTCCAGGTTTGGGGACACAGTTATCTTTCAGACTTCATTGTTCTGGCCATATTCCCGGTTTTGTTTGGTCTAATAAACCCCGCTCTTTCTTTTATCAAAAACAAATTCGTTTCTTATTCCCTTTTGACCTTTCTTATAATGGTCTTAATTCTCACCAACTCCAGATCGGCCATATTAGCCATCACTATTTCTAGTCTTTTTCTTTTTCTCCCTCGATTCAGAAAAAACTTTTATCCCGCCCTTATCACCCTCACCCTCTTAGTTGTTTATTTACTTTTCAATCAATCGTTTTATCAAACTAGGGGTGTTAAAAGTTGGGACGGTAGCCGGCTGGAATATTGGCAACAGGCCATCAGAGCCTTTGTCGATTCCCCTATCTTTGGTCAAGGTCCGGGCAACTTCTTTTACATCAACAAGAAGTATCAGGGTTATTTCAACTCAAACACCAATTATGCTCATTCTTCCCTCTTAGAATCTCTGAGTCTCAACGGTCTCCCTTACACTCTGATATTCTTCGGTCTTATCACCTACGGCCTAATTTACAAATATCATCACCGGCGCCTGGATTTTATCATTGGCCTCACTTCTCTTTTAAACTCTCTTTTTGACCCCTCCTGGAGTTCCTTTGGTATCTTGGTTCTGACTCTATTTTTTATTTTCAATCAAAACCCAAATCTGATTAGTCTGTCATCAAAAAACAAACCGGGTCTTCTCCAAAAATATTTTCTCCCCACCATTGTCTGTTTATGTTCGATTTTTTTTGTTAGCAAAACTGCCTCTGATCTCCTTTTTTCTTCCCAAGAATACCAAAAAAGTATTTTAGTCGACCCTTTCAACAACAATCCCCGGCTAGCCATTCTTCCCCAAAATCTT
>JAGVHP010000025.1 GCA_020056515.1 Candidatus Shapirobacteria bacterium | reverse complement strand
GATTGAGTCGACTATGGAAGAAACTATCGGCGGTAAATCAGCTGGTTTGGAGATAACTGGAGTTTTTCCGGCCATGGAGGAATTTATAAATATTATGGAAAGATAAATAAGAACAGCAAAAATTACCAAACGGACGATAGAGTCAAAAGTAATTTGCTTTACTTTTTTAGCCATTGGATAATAGTATCCGATCCCGGAAGGCAGAGTTTATTTTTGACATCATAGCCCAAAGGGACGCCGATACCCTGACTGATATCAACTTCCGAACAGAGTTTGACGGTATCTTCAAGTTGTTTTTGATTGGTCTTATTGTAATAAACCTCTTTTTGGGAAATTTTAAATTTAGTATCGAGTTTGTTTTGGGAAATATAATCTTTGACTGTTTCACAATGAGGACAACCATTACCCCAGAAAAGAATTAAATCGGCTTCAGAATCGGGAATAGGGGCCGGTTGGGGTTTGAAAATCTGATAGCCGGTATAACCGATAAAGACAATGATAAAGACGATAATTATTTTTCTCATTTGGTAGTGGAGGTTAAGCTGACAATTTTGTCACCCTGTTGAATTTTATCCAGGACTTCTAGACCGGAAACAACTTCACCAAAATTGACGTAGTCATTGGTTAAATGTTGACAGCCTTCGGTGGTAAAACAGATAAAGAATTGCGAGTCATTGCTGAATTTGATGTCACCGCCGCGGGCCAAACCAATAGTACCACGGACAAAGGGGCGGGAGTTAATCTCTGAGGTCTGAGTGCCGCCGCCGGTACCGGTACCGAGGGGGTCACCGCCTTGGGCCATAAAGCCGGATATAACCCGGTGAAAAGTCAAACCATTATAAAAACCGGAATTTGTTTTCTTTAGAAAATTAGCTACAGTATTTGGAGCCACATCAGCATAAAGCTTGAGCACTATTTGGCCGTTTTTAGTATTAAGGGCGACGACGGATTCGGAAGTATTAGTCATAGGTTTGGAGGGAGTGGAGGTAACTGATAATAGAGGAATAGAGCTGGGCTGCGGAGGAAGAGTAGAAATCTCTTTGGTCTTTTGGGGACCGCAGGAAGACAAAATAAACGAAGACAGCACCACGATAGCGACGGGAATAGTTTTCATAGTAGTCTATTTTAGCAAAATTAAGACCTGTTTTTGACCGTCGTTGATTTCCTCTTTAATGCCGGTGTCGGGAAAGTCATGAATGCTGTCCATCAGAGTGGTATAGGAATACTTAAAATAGGCTCCAAATTGAGTGCCGACATCGTGAACAGTGAATTGAGATTTGTTGTCATCATAGCCCAAAATTACCAGATTGTGATACCAGGGACCGCCGCTTTTAAAATGTTTGTTTTCGGTATAAAGGATTTTGCCGTTGGCTGGGATGATGACCGGAATGTCTTTGGCTAAATAAGCTTTGATATCTTCAATGGTCGGATCTTCAACAATTTTGGTTTTATATCCCAATAATTTGGCCGATATAGTGGCCATTTGAGTGAGAGTGACGTCGTGGGTCCAGCTTTGAGTTGATTCAAAATCAAACATCTTTTGATAATCGGCCAGCAGAGTAGGAATATCGGTGGTGACCCCCCGATAGTAATAGTCAACAGTCAGCAAAGCCGCTTCCTCGCAGGCGTCCTGCCAGGGTTGATCCCAGACTTTTTCCGGGGCTTGGGGGACAAAAGACGTAGAGATGAGGTGTTTATCGGGTAAACCATCGGATTTTATGGTGGTGGGTTGACGGGAAATATCCTGGGTTTTAATTTGAACAGATTCTTTGACAGAGCAGGCAGAAAGTAGCCAGAGACAAGACAAAGAGACTATAATAGTTTTGCCAGATATCATCGTCTTATTTAATCATAAAAGGTGATTTCATGCTAGAATCAAACCTATGTCTGCCGATATCAGAAATATTGCGGTAATTGCCCACGTGGATCATGGTAAAACGACTTTGGTCGATGCCATGCTGAAGCAAACCCATACCTTCCGGGAAAATGAAAATGAGATGACGCAGGAACGGATTATGGACAGCAATGATCTGGAACGGGAGAAAGGCATCACGATTTTATCAAAAAATACCTCGGTCTTCTATAAAGGCGTTAAGATCAACATTATTGACACTCCGGGACATGCTGATTTTGGCGGAGAAGTCGAAAGGGTGCTAAACATGGCTGACGGAGCGCTGTTAATCGTTGATGCGGCCGAAGGGCCATTATCCCAAACAAAATTTGTCTTAAAAAAAGCCTTGGAGTTTGGGCTAAAAATAATTCTGGTGATTAATAAAATTGATAGAAAAGACGCCAGAGTGCTTGATGTCATCCGCGACACTGAAAATTTATTTTTAACTGTAGTTAACGATGACGATTTACTGGATTTTCCGGTGATTTATGCCATCGGCCGCGACGGCAAGACCTTTGATAAAATGCCGGAAAATATGGAAGAAAAAGGCGATACCACTCCCCTATTCGAAAAAATACTTAGCTATATACCTTCAGCCAGAGTTAAGGTTGACAAACCTTTACAAATGCAGATTTCGGCTTTTGAAAAGAATGAGTATCTGGGTAATTTGGCGTTAGGGCGGATTTCGCAGGGCGAGGTCCGTAAAAATGATTTTGTATCGCTAATTACTCCGGCGCAAAAACTGGTCGGTAATTACCGGATTGAAAAAATGTATGTTAATGAAGGCATTAAAAAGGTGGAAGCGACGGAGGCCGAAAGTGGCGAGATAGTCTATTTGGCCGGTATTTCGGATATTAAAATCGGGGAAACGATAACTGATCCCCATTATCAGGTGGCGATAAGCTCGATTGAAATTTCAGAGCCGACCATTAAGGCAAGTTTTGGACCAAACACTTCCGTGTTCGCCCGCGATGAGGCTAAATTTCTAACGAGCAGAGAATTAAAAGAAAGACTCCACGAAGAAGTGGAAACTAATTTGGGAATGAAAGTCGAGGATGATAAAACCGACTCTATTCGGATGATTGTGGCCGGCCGGGGGGAGCTGCATTTGGCGATTTTAATTGAAAAACTGCGCCGTGAGGGCTATGCCATGGAAGTTGGCAAACCGGAAGTAATTTTTAAAACAGTGGCCGGAAAAACCATGGAACCTTTTTCTGAAGTAATCATCATTGTACCGGATTCTTTTGTCGGAGTGGTCACCACAGAAATGGGTAAAAGAAAAGCCCAAATGCTGGACATGGTCAGTGATGAAAAAATGGGGACAAAAGCGACGTACCGGATTTCGGAGAGAAATGCGTTGGGATTGCGAAGCAAATTAATGACGGATACCCGCGGGTCAGTGGCTATCACCTTTTTGTCGCTGGGCTACGAGCTCAAGGGTGATGATTTGAAACGGGAGCGAAACGGGGTGCTGATTGCCGACAAGAGCGGCAAAGCCCTGTCCTTTGGTCTGGATATTGCCCAAAAACGGGGCATATCCTTTGTCGAGCCGACGGAAGGAGTCTATGAGGGTCAGGTGGTGGGACTGCGGCCGGTGATTGGCGATTTGGAAATTAACGTTTGTAAAGGCAAGCAGCTGACCAATATGCGTTCATCCGGTAACGATGATGCCATCATTTTGGCGCCGGCAGTGAAATACAGTATCGAGGAAGCTCTGGACTTTATCGAAAGCGACGAGCTAATCGATGTCACCTCCAAAACCGTGCGCCTCCGCAAAAAATATCTGACCAGAGTCGACCGAACCAGGGCGGGAAGAAAAGGATAGAAATTACTTTTATGTCTTTGGTTGACTTAGTACCGGTAAATGTCGGATAGGTAAAAAATTTATATGGCTAAACCGACTCCCCACCCAGAATTACTTTTATTAAAAAATGGGTTGAGTCTAGTTTTGTTAGTGTCTATAATCCTTTCCGTCTTATTTACAGTTATTGTCCCTTTTTTAATGTGATAGATAATTTTGTTTGATTCACAAAAATCTATCACCTGCTCTGAGCAAGTATTGTAAAAGTTTTTACTATCTTTGTAATCCGAAACGAGATGGTTGTAATTTAGTCTTCCGAAAACGATTTTATCGACAAATGATAATTTCTTTAGAATTTTGGATAAATCTTGCGTAACTATATTTGGAGTCGGATAAGGTTCCATACTCACCCAAGTTCTTAATCCTGCGTTATGTAGTTTTTTGAGTGAATCGATTCTGTTTTTAAAACTTGAAGCAAAGGGTTCATATAATTCTTGAAATTTTTCGTCCAAGGAAACTATAGTGATCCCATATTCATTATTATCGCTATATTTAAATTTGTTGGTTAGTTTTTGGGAAAGAATTCCTTTAGTAAGCACAGTACATTTAATTTTATTAAGGTTAAGTTT